>CAYWOT010000097.1:0-8595 GCA_964459975.1 uncultured bacterium | reverse complement strand
CTTCGGGGACGACGTTGTGTCCACTCATGGGGACTTCGGAGACGACACCGCCCTCGTCCGCCGGGAGCGGATCGTGGAGATCTGCACCTTCCTGCGCGACGACCCGGACCTGCGCTTCGACCTGGCGATGGATTTGACGGGCGTGGATTATCTGGGCGAGACTCCGCGGTTCGAGGTCGTCTACCACCTCTATTCGCTCGAGAAGAGGCACCGCGTTCGCATCAAGGTGCGCCTGCCCGAGGAGGACCTCTCGATCGATTCCGTCGTCCCGGTATGGGCGGGAATGAACTGGTACGAGCGCGAAGCGTTCGACATGTACGGCATCGTCTTCCGAGGCCACCCCGATCTTCGGAGGATCCTGATGTACGACGAGTTCGAGGGGCATCCGCTGCGGAAGGACTACCCCAAGGCGAAGCGCCAGCCGACCATCGGACCGGCGGAGTAGGAGAATGGTGGAGATCGAGGCCTACCGGAATGACGACGGGGCGCCCGACCTGCGCACGGAGCCGCTTCTCCTGAACATTGGTCCGTCGCACCCCGCCACCCACGCCACGCTTCGGTTCATCGCGGAACTGGACGGCGAGACGATCCTTACGCTAACGCCCGAGTTCGGCTATCTGCACCGGTGCTTCGAGAAGGAGGCGGAGTCCCACACCTGGACCCAGGTGGTGACCTACACCGACCGGCTGAACTACGTGTCGCCGCTGATGAACAACGTCGGGTACGCGATGGCGGTGGAGAAGTTGTGCGGAATCGCCGTCACGGAGCGGTGCCGGTACGTGCGCGTCATCGTCTCCGAGCTCTCGCGGATCATCGACCACATGGTCTGTATCGGCACGAACATGGTCGACCTGGGGGCGCTGACGAACTTCTGGTACTTCTGGAAACCCCGCGAGGAAGTCTACCGGAAGCTCATCGAGCCGTTGACGGGCACGAGGCTGACGACGGGCTACACCCGCATCGGCGGCATGGCGTGGGACCTTCCGGATGGATGGGCGGACGACGCCCGCGCGGTCATCCGGAACTCGATTCTCCCGGCGATCGGGGACGTCAACGCCCTGCTGACGAAGAACCGGATCTTCATCGAGCGGACGACGGGTGTGGGAGCGATCACGGCGAAGGACGCGATCGCCCTCGGGTTCACCGGTCCTTCCCTGCGGGCTGCGGGGGTTCCCTTCGACCTGCGCAAGGACCAGCCGTACCTCGTCTACGACCACTTCGACTTCGACGTGCCCATCGGCGAGAAAGGGGATACCTGCGACCGGTACATGGTGCGGATGGAGGAGATGCGGCAGTCGGTGCGGATCGTCGAGCAGGCTCTCGACCGGCTTCCCGAGGGGCCGATCAACGTGGACGACCCGCGCTTCGTCCTGCCTCCGAAGGAGCAGGTCTACGGGAACATCGAGGCCCTCATGAACCACTTCAAGCACATCATGGACGGCGTGCAGGTTCCGGCGGGAGAAGTATATTCCGCAACCGAGGCCGCCAACGGCGAGCTCGGATACTATATCGTGAGCAAGGGGGAAGGGGGGCCGTACAAGATCAAGGTCCGGCCGCCGTGCTTCAACATGTACCAGGGGATGCCGCGCCTGTGCGAGGGGGGAATGGTGGCGGACCTGATCGCGGTCCTGGGCAGCGTCAACATCGTTGCGGGGGAGCTCGACCGGTGAGCGTGGCCTTCACGGGCGAGGCGCGCCGGGAATTCGAACGGATCCTGGCGCGCTATCCCGAACGGCAGGCGGCCATCCTCCCGACGCTGCATCTGGCGCAGCGGGAGTTCGGGTACGTCTCCGATGATGCGGTCCGGTATGTGGCCGAGCTGCTGGGGCTTTCGCCGGCCGGGGTCGAGGGCGTGGCGACCTTCTACACCATGTGCCGGCGGAAGCCGGTGGGCAGGTACCACCTGCAGATCTGCCGGAATCTTTCCTGCTCCCTGATGGGCGCGGAAGCGCTGATCGAGCACGTGTCGAAACGGCTCGGTGTGAAGCCGGGGGAGACGACGCCGGATGGGCGGTTCACGCTCTCGACCGTGGAATGCCTGGGAAGCTGCGGGTCCGCGCCGGTCATGCAGGTGAACGGCGACTACTACGAGAACCTGACCGAGGAGTCCGTCGACGCGCTCCTCGACGGGCTTCGGTAGCGGATCGGGGTGCGGCGATGGAACGCGTTCTGACCACCCACTTCGAAAATGAACGATACCGCTTTCTGGACGGCTACGCGCAGCTCGGCGGATACGAGGCCCTGCGGAAGGCCTTTTCCATGCCGCAGGAGAAGATCGTCGAGGAGGTCCGCAAGGCGAACCTGCGCGGCCGCGGAGGCGCGGGCTTCCCCGCGGGGGTCAAGTGGGGCTTCCTTCCCAAGGACCTCTCGCGGCCCCGCGTGCTCGTGATCAACGCCGACGAGGGGGAGCCGGGGACCTTCAAGGACCGGCTCATCATGAGCCGGGGGCCGCACCTGCTCGTCGAGGGGATCGCCATCACCTGCTTCGCCCTGGACATCCACCGGTGCTACATCTACATCCGCGGGGAGTTCGTCCGCGAGGCGCGGATCCTTCAGGATGCGCTGGACGAGGCGTACGCGAACGGGTACCTGGGGACCGACGTCCTGGGCGCCGGCTTCGCCCTGGATGTGACGGTCCACCGCGGCGCGGGCGCCTACATCTGCGGCGAGGAGACCTCCACGATCAACTCCCTTGAGGGCAAGCGCGGATGGCCGCGCGTGAAACCCCCCTTCCCCGCGACGGTCGGGGCGTTCGGGCTGCCCACGCTGGTGAACAACGTGGAGACGATCTCCGACGTGCCGTGGATCGTCGCCCACGGAGGCGACGCGTTCGCCGCGCTCGGAGGGGCGGAGAAGAACGGGGGCACGCGGCTCGTCGGCGTGAGCGGGCCGGTCAACCGGCCGGGGATCTACGAGCTGCCGGCCGCGGTCTCCCTGCGGGAGGTCATCTACACGCACGCGGGGGGCTTGAAGGACGGCAAGGCCTTGAAGGCGGTGATCCCGGGAGGATCGTCCACGCCGGTGCTCCGGGCGGACGAGATCGACGTGACGCTCGACATCGAGTCGATGCAGAAGGCCGGGACGATGGCCGGGACCTGCGGCGTGATCGTTCTGCCGGAGGGCACGTGCATGGTCCGCGCCCTCTCGGTGCTGCTGAATTTCTACGCCCACGAGTCGTGCGGGCAGTGCACGCCGTGCCGCGAGGGCACGGGATGGCTGGCGCGGATCATGCGTCGCATCGAGAACGGGGAAGGCCGGCCGGGGGACCTCGAACTCGTCGTGGACGTCTGCGACAACATGCTGGGCCGGACGATCTGCGCCCTGGCCGACGCCGCGGTGATGCCCGTCCAGTCGTTCCTCTGGAAGTTCCGCGACGAGTTCGATCTCCACGTCGCGGAACGGCGATGCCCCTCGGGGAACCGGTTCTAGCGGATGCCGGCCTTCACGCTCAACGGGATGCAGGTCGACGTTCCCCAGGGGACGACCATCCTGGAAGCCGCGAACACGGTCGGCGTCGAGATCCCGCATTATTGCTACCACCCGAAGCTTCCCATCGCGGGAAACTGCCGCATGTGCCTCGTGGAGGTGGAGAAGTTCCCCAAGCTGCAGATCGCGTGCAACACGGTCGTGACCGACGGGATGGTCGTCAAGACGCACACCGACAAGGTCCGGAAGGCCGTGACGGGCGTCCTGGAGTTCCTCCTCATCCATCATCCGGTGGACTGCCCCATCTGCGATCAGGCCGGAGAGTGCGGTCTGCAGAACTACTACATGAAATTCGGACTCCACCACAGCCGGTACGCCCTGGAGGACAAGATCCACAAGAAGAAGGTGCAGGACATCGGCGGACAGATCGTCCTGGACGCCGAACGGTGCATCCTCTGCTCGCGCTGCGTCCGGTTCCTCCGGGAGGTGACGCAGACCCAGGAGTTGGACTTCTTCCACCGCGGCGACCACTCCGAGATCTCCATCTTTCCCGGCCGACCGCTCGACAACCTCTACACGGGAAACCTGGCCGACCTCTGCCCGGTGGGCGCGCTGACCAGCAAGGACTTCCGGTTCAAGTGCCGGGTCTGGTTCCTCTCGAACGCCGAGTCGATCTGCCCGGGATGCTCGACCGGGTGCAACATCGTGGCCGATTTCCGGGGAGACGTGGTCTACCGCTTCCGGCCCCGGCGCAACGACGCCGTCAACCACACCTGGCTGTGCGACCCCGGCCGTCTCGAATACAAGAAGGCCAACGACGCGAGGCTGCTGACCCCCGTGATCCGCGAGGACGGAACGCCCCGGGCCGTTGCGTGGGAGGAGGCGCTCTCCGCGGCCGCCTTGCGGCTCTGGGAGACGGTGGAAAAATACGGGCCCGAGACGGTCGCCGTGATCGCGTCGCCCGCGTTCTCCAACGAGGAGCTCTACCTGGTTCGGAAGCTGGCCGGCGAGGTGGTGCGCACGCCCCTTTTGGGGTTCTCTTCCCGGACCCCCGGCGACGGGTTCGCGGACGACTTCCTGATCCGCGCGGACAAGAACCCCAACACCCGCGGAGCGCAGCTGCTCGGGATCTCCGAGGAGGCCTTCGACCGCATCGTGCGCGCGATCGAAGCCGGCCGGGTCCGGGCGCTCCTCGTGTTGGGCAACGGGATCGCCGATTTCGCCGACGAGGAGACGCTTGCGCTCCTCGCGCGCGTCCCCCTGGTCCTCCAGGTCGGGACGAACGAGGGAGCCGTGTCCCAGGCGGCCCACGCCGTCCTTCCGTCCGCATCGCTCGTGGAGCGGGGAGGGACGTTCACGAACTACGCGGCGCGCGTGCAGAGGTTCCGGGCGGGGTTCCCGCCGAGGGGCAAGGCGCGGACCGGGATCGACATCGTGACCGGCCTGGCCAACCGCCTCGGCGCCGGGTGGACGTTCGCCGGCGAGGAATCGGTCTTCCGGGCGATCGCGCAGTCCGAGGCGGCGTTCGCCGGCATGAGCTACGAATCACTGGGCGGGCAGGGGCAGGCCGCCGGGGGCGGGCGATGAACGGCCTGTTCGATCTCGGCGTGTCCGTCGGCCGCATCGCCGTCATGCTGGGATTCTGCCTGGACTTCGTCGTGGTGCTCACGTGGGTGGAGCGCAAGGGCGCCGCCTACATGCAGGACCGCCGCGGACCCAACCGGGCGAGAGTCCTGGGGTTTACGCTGTGGGGGCTGTTTCACCCGCTGGCGGACGCCATCAAGTTCCTGTTCAAGGAGGACTTCATCCCGGACCGGGCGCACCGCCTCTTCTATCAGATGGCCCCGATGTTCGCGCTGGCGCCCCCGCTCCTGACGATCGCCGTCATCCCGTTCGGGCCTCCCGTGACGATCGCCGGTCGGACGATACCCCTGCAGATCGCGGACTTGAACGTCGGCATCCTCTACATCTTTGCGATCTCGGGGATGGCGGTGTACGGCGTGATCCTGGCGGGATGGGCCTCGAACAGCAAATATCCTCTCCTGGGAGCGCTGCGCTCCTCCGCGCAGATGCTCTCGTACGAGATCGCGATGGGGCTGTCCGTCGTCGGGACGATCATGGTTTTCCGTTCGGTGAAGCTCTCCGCGATCACGGCCGCGCAGGGGGAGCTGCTGTTCGGCGTCCTTCCGAAGTGGGGCGTCCTCGTGCAGCCGCTGGGGTTCCTCCTGTTTCTCGTCGCCGTCTACGCGGAGGGCAACCGCACGCCGTTCGACCTCCCCGAGGGGGAATCGGAGCTGG
The DNA here is from genome assembly GCA_964459975.1 of uncultured bacterium. GTDB lineage: Bacteria > Desulfobacterota > Deferrimicrobia > Deferrimicrobiales > Deferrimicrobiaceae > CSP1-8. The sequence continues at coordinate 2,871 of CAYWOT010000097.1, read as the reverse complement.
TGGCGGGCTTCCATACGGAATACGGGTCGTTCAAGTTTTCCATGTTCATGATGGGGGAGTATTTTCACATGGTGGTCGGCGCATTCGTCGTGGCGACCCTGTTTTTCGGGGGCTGGCAGGTTCCCTATCTGGCGGACGCAGGGTTCCGGTTCCCCGGGGGAGTGGCCGTCGCCCTGCCGGGGGCACTGGTCTTCCTGCTGCGGATCGCGTCCCTGTTCCTCAAGGTCGTCTTCTTCTCGTGGCTCTTCGTCTGGGTCCGGTGGACGATTCCCCGGTTCCGGTACGATCAGGTCATGCGCCTGGGATGGAAGGTGATGCTTCCCCTGGCCCTGCTCAACATCTTCGTGACGGGGGCGGTGCTGCTCCTCGTCGGCCCGGTCGCGGGCTAGCAAAGAGACGGCGATGGCGATCGGAGTGAAAAAGGTGGCGAGGCCCCGGAAGATGTCGCTCGGGGAAAGCCTCTATCTCCTGGAGATCGTCCGGGGGCTCGGGGTGACGATGGGGCACCTCCTCCGGAACATCGTCCGGCAGGAGAACATCCCGACGATCGAGTATCCGGAGGTCCGGCGGGCGATGCCGCCGCGGTTCCGCGGCCGCCACCGCCTGATGAAGCGGGCCGACGGGACGCCGAGGTGCGTGGCCTGTTTCTGTTGCGCCACGGCGTGTCCCGCGGTGTGCATCACGATCGTGGCGGGGGAATCGCCCGATCCGGCGGTAGAGAAGTACCCCGTGCGGTTCGACATCGACATGCTCCGGTGCATCTTCTGCGGGCTCTGCGTGGAGGCCTGCCCGTGCGACGCGATCCGGATGGACACCGGCTGGTTCACGCCTCCGGCGAATTCGCGCGAGAAGCTGATCTACACGATCGAGACCCTGCTGGAGAACTAGGAGAGCCATGGAACCGATTTTTCTCGTCGTCTTCGGGTCGATCGCGGTCGGCGGGGCGCTCATGGTGGTCACGCGCCGGCACCCGATGGTCTCCGCGTTCTACCTGATCCTCACGCTGTTCGCCGTCGCGGCGCTCTTCGTCCTTCGGCAGGCGCACTTCCTCGCCGCAATCCAGGTTATCGTCTACGCCGGCGCGGTCGTCGTCTTGTTCATCTTCGTGATCATGCTCATCAACGTGCCGGCGGCCCGGCTGCCCTCGGAGAGGCTCACCGCATTCCGCTTCCTGGGCGTCGTCGCCGCGGGGCTGCTCATCGTCGAGTCGGCGCTGGTCGCGCGGCGTTTCGGCCTGGCGGGCACGCCCGCCGCGGACTCCGGGTCGGTCGAGGCCGTGGGACGCGCGCTCTTCACCGACTACCTGCTTGCCTTCGAGATTACATCCGTCCTGCTCCTGGCCGCCGTGGTCGGAGCGATTGCGCTCGCGAAGAAGAAGATCTGAAAGAAGCGGGCGCCCGGACCGGGAGGCGCCTTTAAAAAAAAACGGAGACCGATGCGATGATGGAACCGACGGCCTACCTGCTGCTCTCCGCGATCCTGTTCGGGATCGGCGCGGCCGGCGTCGTGGCGCGCCGGAACGCCCTCATCATCCTGATGAGCGTGGAGATCATGCTCAACGCCGTCAACGTGGCCTTCATCGCCGTCGGGTCGTACCTGGGCGACGTCACCGGGTCGGTGTTCGCCTTCCTGGTGATGACGGTGGCCGCGGCCGAGGCGGCCGTGGGACTGGCGATCCTGATCGCCGTCTACCGCCTCCGGGAGACGGTCGACATCGCGGAGCTCACGGTGCTCAAGTGGTAGGCGCGGTCCTCCCGTATCTGTGGCTCGTTCCGGCGCTGCCTCTTGTCGGCGTGTTCGCGAACGGCGCGCTCGCGCTGCTCGCCGAGCGGCCCCTTCTCCTGGTGGAGGCCGCGGGTGGGGGCGACCCTCACGGCCACAGCGCGCACGCCGCGCCTGGCTATCGGAAGCTGGTCGCGCTCCTGGGGCCCGGGGTGGTGGGCGCGTCCTTCGTGGTGTCGCTTCTTGCGGTCGTCGCCCTTTCCGGCCGTGCGCCCCACGACCGGCTCTTCGTCCAGGTCCTTTTCCCGTGGATCCAGGCGGGGACGCTCGCGGCGCCTGCGGCGCTCCAGCTCGACCCGCTGTCCGGCGTGATGATCCTGGTGGTCACCGGGGTCGGTTTCCTGATTCACATCTATTCGGTGGGGTACATGGCCCACGAGAAGGCCTTCGCGCGGTACTTCGTCTATCTCAACCTGTTCACCTTCACGATGCTGCTGCTCGTTCTGGGGAGCCTTTGCACCCTCTCGGGCGAAGAGAGCATTAAGCTGCTGTGCGACGTCTTTCGCGTTGGCGTGCTTGAGGGTGACGATAAGGGTGTTGGCGGCCTCGGTCGACATGCTGTCGAGGTCATCTATGGCTCTGTCGATGATGGGGTAGTTCTCAACGTTATTGGTGGTGACGATGATGGAGTTCGTGACGGGCTCGGCGATGAAGCGGACCTTGCCGTAAAGCCTCCCGACTTCGGTTTCCTTCTCGCTCGACATGCCGTACCAGTAGTCGTAGTAGCCCCCTTTCTTGTTGTCGTCGTCCACGCCCACCGTCGGGGCGATGACGACACTGGAGAACGGGCTGGTCACGGCTCCGGCCGTGACGACCGTCAAGCTGCCCAGCGCGCCCGTCGTCGTGTAGTCGTCGAGCTGCGCCGTCTGCCAGTTCGGCTGGGTGGGCTTCAGGTTGACGCCCGGCAAGGGCAGGTTGATGACCATCTCGGCACCGCCCAGGGCGGCGTTGCCCGTGACGGCCACCTGGTCGAAGGCCGTCCCGGCCCCGCCGGAGTGGGCGACCACGTCGATGCCGACCTCGGCGTACTTGTACTGCGGTACGCCGTCCAGGAGGTCCAGCTCGCTGATGACGAAGTTGCCGCCGGTA
>CAYWOT010000096.1:0-8635 GCA_964459975.1 uncultured bacterium | reverse complement strand
ACGACGGGCGGATGATGACCGGGAAGCCGATCTCCTTGGAGATCCGCAGCCCCTCCTCTTCGTCCGTGATGGCTCCTTCGCTTCCGGGAACGGTCGGCACCTTGACCTTGCGCACCGCGGCGCGCGCCTCGATCTTGTCCCCCATCAGCCGGATCGATTCCGACGACGGTCCGATGAACTTGACCCCGTAGTTCTCGCAGATCTCCGCGAAGGCCGGGTTCTCCGCGAGAAACCCGTACCCGGGATGCACGGAGTCCGCATCGGTGATCTCGATGGCGCTCAAGATCGACGGGACGTTGAGGTAGCTTTCCGAGCTCGGCGGCGGTCCGACGCAGACGGCCTGGTCCGCCATCTTCACGTGCATGGCGTCCTGGTCCATCGTCGAATAGATGGCAACGGTCCGCAGCCCCATCTCGCGGCAGGTCCGGATGACCCGGACGGCGATCTCTCCGCGATTGGCGACCAGCACCTTGTGGATCATCGCGGCGCTACTCCGGGGTGACGTGAAAGAGCGCCTGGCCGTAGGCGACCGGCTGCGCGTTCTCGACGAGGATGGCCGCGACCACTCCGCTCACGTCGGACTCGATCTGGTTCATGATCTTCATCGCCTCGACGATGCAAAGGACCTGGCCCTTGGTGACGCGGCTGCCCACCTCGACGAAGGGGGACGCGTCGGGGGCCGGCGCACGATAGAACGTCCCCACGATCGGGGAAACGATCTCCTTCACCGTCGGCTTCGCGGGCTCCGCGGGCGGCGCGGAAGCGGGCCCCTCCGGTTGCGGAGGGGCCGGGGACGGCGAGGAAACGGCGGCCGGCGTCGCCGCCGCGACGACGCCTCGTCTCACCTTCAGGATATCCTCTCCCCGGACTATCTCCAGCTCGGTCACGTCCGTGCCCTTGAGCAGCTCGAGGATTTCCCGGATCTCTTTCAGATTCATCGGCTTAAGCCCCCCTACACGCGCTCGATGTACGAACCGGTCCGCGTATCCACCTTGATCGCCTCCCCCACGTTGAGGAAGAGGGGAACCTGCACCACCGCTCCGGATTCCAGCCTGGCCGGCTTGGTGGCCCCGCTCACGGTGTCGCCCTTGAGCCCCGGTTCCGTCTCGACAATCCGCAGGTTGATGAAGATGGGGAGATCGATGCCGATCGGCTCTCCGCGGTAGAACAGGATCTTGACGGCGAGATTCTCGATCATGTAGTTGGCGGCCTCCCCCATGTGGGCCTCGTCCAGGTAGATCTGCTCGTACGTCGTGGTATCCATGAAATGGAAGGCGTTCTCCATGCGGTACATGAACTGCATTTCGCGCTCATCGAGATCCGGCTTGTCCACCTTGTCGCCGCTGCGGAACGTGTGTTCCAGAACCTGGCCCGTCTTCAGGTTCTTGAGCTTCGTCCGCACGAACGCGCCGCCCTTGCCGGGCTTGACGTGCTGGAAAAAGACGATGACGTACGGCTCGCCGCCGAACTCGATCTTCAACCCGTTTCGAAAATCCGTCGTGAAATACATGCGGTTTCCCTTCTTTTCAGGAAAGCAGCGGCGCCTCTTTCGGCAGGTAGGTCACCCGCTCGCGCCCGCCCGCCGTCACCCGGACCATGTCCTCGATCCGGATTCCCCCGACGCCGGGAATGTACACGCCGGGCTCCACCGTGACCACCATCCCTTCGTCGAGTCGGTCCCTCGAACGCGGGGAAAGGGAGGGGCGCTCGTGGATATCCAGCCCCACCCCGTGGCCGGTCGAATGAACAAAATACTTCAAATATCCCGAACGGTCCAGCGATTCCCGCACCGCGGCGTCGACGTCCCGGCACGGCACCCGCGGCCCGACCCTCCGGATCCCCTGATCCTGCGCCCGCCGCACGGCGTCGAACATCCTGCGGAGGGAAGGAGAAGGACGCGCAGGAAGGAAGGTCACGGTTTCGTCGGAGCAATATCCCCGGCGGCGCGCCCCGAAGTCGACGACCACCCCTTCCCCCCGCCCGATCCGGCGGTCGGTGGGCTCGGCGTGAGGAAGTGCGGAGCGCGGACCGGCGGCGACGATCGTCCGGAAGGACGGCTCTTCGGCGCCGAGCACCAGCATGTCCCGCTCCAGGTCGGCCGCGATTTCCTTCTCGGTCCGTCCCTTAAGCCCTTTCGAGACCGCGCCGAGCAGCGCGCCGGACGCGGCGACCGCAGCCTCCTCCATCGCCCGGATCTCGCTCTCCTCCTTCCGCATTCGCAGCGACTCGACCGGATCCTTTAGCGCGGTCCAGTTCGCATCCCGGCCTCGGGTCAGGAAGCGATAGAGCTCCACGGAAAGATGACGGGATTCGTAGCCGATCGTCGGAGCGCGCCCTGAAACGGACCGCCGCGTCCGTGCCCGGATCCTGCGCGCCGCCTCGGACCACTTCCGGTCCGAGACGACGATCTCGGCGTCGCAGACCTCCCGGCGCGACTGCTCCGCATAGCGGCCGTCGGTCACGAATACCACGCCGTCGGGCGAGACGAGGAGAACGGCCTCGCTTCCGGTGAAACCCGTGAGATAGCGGATGTTGGACATCCGGACGCACACGAACAGGGAGATCCGGCGCCTCGCCAGGACGCCGAGGAACTTCCGAATGCGCGGCGCGGTCCCGGGACGCCGGGTTTCAGCGCGCGGCAAATCCGCCCTCTCTCCGAAGATGATCGAGGACGGCCAACAGGGCGAGGACGTATCCGAACCCGCCGAATCCCGCGATCCGGCCGACGACCACGTCCTCGACGAGGGACTGTCTTCGGAAGGGCTCCCGCCGCGACGGATTGCTCAGATGGACCTCCACCGACGGGATGCCCGCGTAAACGAGCGCGTCGCGGACCGCCACGCTCGTATGGGTGTATCCGCCCGGGTTGATCACGATCCCGTCGGCATCGTCCCGGGCCTGCTGGAGGCGGCTTACGATCTCGCCTTCGTGATTGGACTGGAAGAACGCGACGGAGGCTCCCTCGGCCCGTCCGGCTGCGGTCACGGCCCGCCGGATCTCGGCAAGGGTCTGAGTCCCGTAGACGCCCGGCTCGCGTCTTCCCAGAACGTTGAGATTCGGGCCGTCGAGGAAAAGGATCCGGAACCGCGCCCGCGGTGCCTGCCTCGCCCCCGCCTTCCCGGACGCCGTTCGCCCCGCCGTCGGTTCCGTCCGGGCGGAACGAGCGGAGGAGGACGCGCGGACCGCGGCCTGCGACGGCCGTTTCACAGCATCTGCCTCGCCCGGGCGGCGCCCTGCCGGAGAAGGAAGCGGCACCGGCCGGGAACCGCCCCCGGTTGCGCGACGAGCAGGAGAAAGTAGTCGTCCGTCACCGTGCGCAAGAATACCGTTCCGTCGTCCCCGGCGATCCAGACCTCGGACGCCGTTCCCAGCCGCTGCTCGCTCGCCACTCTGCCGCCTTCCTTGAAGAACTGGATCATTTCCGCGCACAGCGCGGCGAGGTCGAGGTCACCCGCGGTGCTCCATTCCTCGACGATCAAGCCGTCGGAACCCGCCACCGCCCCTCCCCGGATCGCCGGCTCCTTCCGGTGCAACCCCTCAATCATGTCGCGGAACGTCATGGCCGTACTCCTTGCCCAGCGTCTCGAGGAAGACGGTCAGCGCGAGCACCGACCGCTCCGGCGCCGAATCCTTCGGTTTTCTGTCCGGATGCTCCTTGAGCCATGCCAGGGCGCGGAGGTCCTCGGGGTTTTCCCGGAGGATCTCGCCGACGATCCGCCTCGCCTCCTCCTGACGGCCCTGGTCCCAGAAGATACTCGCCAAAGTGACCGTCCGGACCGGAGTCCCGGCGTCCGGCGCGGAGGAACCCGGCAGGGCGTCGCGGGAGTCGGGGGACTCGTCCTCCGTCGCACCGCGGGAACCCGACCGATCCTCGGCAGACCGAAGCTCAAACGCGCCCTCGTCGAGGATGACGACGTCTTCCAGCAGCGGGGACTCCTTCTCGCGGACCGGGGGAGACGCGTCCCGCACCGCCCGTTCGAGCTCCCGCGCCGCATTCTGCGCCCGCTCGGACGCCGGGTCCAGGTGCAACGCCTCCTTGATGGTCTCCCACGCTCCGGTGACGTTTCCCGCCCCCCGGTACGCTTCCGAGAGCGCGATCATCGCATCGACGTTTCGCGGATCCTCGACGACCATCCGCTCCAGAACCGGAATCGGAAGGCCCGCGTCGACCGGGGCGGGGGGCGCATCCGGGGGGAGCTCCACCGGCTTCGCCGCAGCGGCCTCTTCGTCGGGGCGTGCGAACTCCCGGACGATCCTGCCGACCTCCGCACGCACTTCGGGAAGCGCGTCCCGGAGAACGCCTAAGGGGACCCGTTTCAGGACGCAGGAACCCGGGCCGGTCACCAGGGGCATGTCGATGTCCGAGACCACCTTCTTCTTGTCCATGCCGAATGCATCCGCGATCGCGCCGTCGGCGACGCCCGGCTCGTCGAGCGGGAACCCCAGAGCGAGAAGCAGCGCAATCAACCGCCTCTCCACCTCCGGGGGCGTCACGCCCTGCCGCCGCGAGAAGACCGCCTCCCAGGCCAGCCCCATCGCCACAGCCTCCCCGTGAAGGAAACACCGGTACCCGGTGGCCTGCTCCAGGGCATGACCTATGGTATGCCCCAGGTTCAGGACGCGCCGCGCGGACGTTTCCCGCTCGTCCCGTTCGACCACCGACGCCTTGAAGGCGACTGCGCCGCGAATCAGCGGGATCCACGCATCGCCTGCCATATCCTGCCAGGACCCGGCGGAGGCCTCGAGCAGGCCGACCAGGGACGGTTCTCCCGCGAACGCGCACTTCACGACCTCCGCCAGTCCCGCCCTGAGGTTCCGCCGGTCGAGGGTGAGGAGGAACGTCGGGTCGATGAACACGCTTCGCGGCTGATGGAACGCTCCGACGAGGTTCTTCCCTTCGGGGAGGTTGTACCCGGTCTTTCCGCCTACGCTGCTGTCCGCCTGCGAGACGAGGGTCGTAGGAATCTGGACAACCGGCAGCCCTCTCTGGAACGTGGCCGCGGCGAACCCCGCGAGGTCGCCCACGACGCCTCCCCCGAAGGCCGCAACGACGGAGTTCCTCCCCGCTCCCCCGCGCGCGAGAAACGAATAGATCTCCCGAACGGTTCCCGCATGCTTCGCCTCCTCGCCGGGAGGCAGGGAGAGCACGTCGTATGGAACCCCCGAGAGACCCGTTCTCAAGTCGTCCCCGTAGATCGCCGCGACCGTCCGGTCCGTGACGACGAACACCGACGAGTCGCCGTAGAACCGGCTCACCCAGTCCCGGAAACGCGAACAGGCGCCCGCTCCGAAAAAGATGTCGTAGGAGTGGTCCCCGAGCGAGACGGTGAGCATTCCCTCGTTCACCCCCTCCTCCTTTCCCTGGACGTGCTCCCCGCGCTTCCGCCCAGAAGCGCGACGACCTCCCCGGCAACCTCGCGCGGCGTCCGATGCTCCGTGCTCACCCGGAAATCCGCCTCGAGGTAGGTCCGACGGCGCCGTGCCAACAGCTCCGTCACCACTTTTTCCCGGTCGTCTCCGGAAAGGAGCGGACGCGACGCGTCGCGCGCCAGCCTCCGGAGCACGGTGGCGGCAGAAACGTCGAGAAAGACCACCGGCGCATACGCTTTGAGCAGACGGCGGTTTGCCGCGTCCTGGAACGCGCCTCCCCCCGTGGCGATCACCCTGCCGGGAACCGATACGGCGTCCCGGATCGCCTTCCGCTCCCGTTTCCGGAACGCCCGTTCGCCTTCCACGGCGAAGATCTCCCCGATGCCTTTTCCCGCGTCGGCCTCGATCCGGTCGTCCAGGTCGACGAACGCCGCCTTCAGGCGCCGGGCGAGTTCCTTTCCCACCGAACTCTTCCCCGCCCCCATGAATCCCACGAGCACCGCACCCCTGGGCGAAGCCGCGTCCTTCATCGACACCCGATTCGACGGAGGTAGCCGGAATAATTATAGTGAATCTCCTCCATCGAGTCCCCCCCGAATTTCTCGAGGAAGGCGGATGCCAGCACGAAGGCGACCATCGCCTCGGCGACCACCGAGCACGCCGGCACCGCGCAGACGTCGCTCCGCTCCCGGTGCGCTTCCGCGCGCCGGTAAGGCCCGATCGTGACCGTCCGCAGCGGATTGGCCTGGGTCGGGATCGGCTTCATCGCCGCCCGCACGACCACCGGCTCCCCGTTGGTCATCCCGCCCTCGACGCCGCCTGCGCGGTTCGTCTTCCGGTGGAACGGAAGCGATACGCCCCCCAAAAGGCGGTTGCGGCGGGTCCTCCCCGGGAAGACCTCGTCGTGCACGGCATCGCCGGCGAGCGAGGTCTGGCGGAATCCCTCCCCGATCTCGACCCCTTTGACCGCATGGATGGTCATGAGCGCCTGCGCCAGTCGCCCGTCGATGCGGCGGTCCCAGGATACGAACGAGCCCAGTCCCGGCGGAACTCCGCAGGCGACGACCTCCACCGTTCCCCCGAGCGTGCTTCCCCGTCTTCTGGCCCTGTCGATCGCCATCGTCGCCCTCCGGGACGCGGCGGAATCCGCCATGCGGAGGGGGTCGCGCTCCGACCGCACCGCCTGCTCGAAGCGGCCTTCCACGCCCGGTCCCACGCGCACCCGTCCGATGCACAGGACCTGCCCCGCAATCGCCATCCCGGCTTCCTGCACGACCATGCGCGCCACGGCGCCCGCCGCGACCCGCGCCGCCGTCTCTCGGGCGCTTGCCCGCTCCAGCACGTTCCGCACGTCCCGCTGGCCGTACTTGAGCACGCCGGCTAGGTCGGCATGGCCGGGACGGGCCGTCCGAAGCGGCGGCACCTCTTCGCCCCCGCCTTCCTGCGCCATCTTATCCCGCCAGTTCTCCCAGTCCCGGTTGCGAAGGAGAAGCGCCACGGGGCCTCCGAGGGTCCTCCCGAACCGGATCCCCGACAGCACCTCCACCTCGTCCTTCTCGATCTTCATCCGGTCCCCGCGGCCGTATCCCACCTGTCTGCGGGCAAGCTCCCGATCGACGACCGCCCGGTCGAACGGCATCCCGGCCGGCAGTCCCTCGACAATCGCCACCAGGGCGGGTCCGTGGGTCTCCCCCGCCGTGCGGAACGTAAGCAATTCCGTTTCCCTCCTCACAAAAAAAAGGGAGCACCACGCCCTTGCGAGCAGGTGCTCCCGATCAGGCGAACCCTCCGCGGAATCAGGATGCCCTGGCTTGCACGGACTCCGACTTCAGGATTTTCGGCGTAATGAAGATCAGCAGCTCCCGGTTCTCCGAGTCGTTCGAGGTGTTCCGAAACAGATATCCGAGGACGGGGACCCGGGACAGCCACGGCACCGCCGCCTCATCCTTCCTCCGCGTCACCTGGAGGATCCCTCCGATGACGGCGGTCTGGCCGTCCCGCACGAGGACCTCCGTCGTCGCCTTTTTCTTGTTGATGGCGGGCTGCCCGGTCGCGCCGACTGCCCCCTGGGAATCGTTCTTCGCTTCGAGCTTCATGATGATGCTTCCCTCCGGGGTGATGTGCGGCGTCACCTTGAGGCTCAACGTCGCGTCCACGAACTGGGTATTCGTGCCGGAGGCGGAGACGGTGGAATACGGAATCTGCGTCCCCTGTTCGATCATGGCCTCCTTGTTGTCGATCGTGACGACCTTCGGAGAGGAAACCACCTTCCCCTTCCCCGAGGCTTCCAGCGCCGACAACGAGAGATCGAGCCGGAGATTGTCCCGCAGGATTCCGAAGCTGATGCCTCCGCCCGCGCCCAGCCCGATGCTCGCGGGGAGGTTCACTGCGTAGCTCGGCGGAGCCGAGACGTCGGAAAAGGGTGTCGTATTGCTGATGGGCTGGCCGGGAAGGAATTCGCCGGTCGAGTTCTGGATGCCGGCGATCCCCACCTGCGTGCCCCCCCCGTTCTTGTAGGAGCCGCCCCACTGCACGCCGAGCTCCCGCGTGAACGTGGTGTCGACCTCGACGATCCGTGCTTCGATGAGCACCTGGGGCGTCGCGGTGTCCAGCTTCGCCACAAGGGCCCTGATGTCGTCGACGTTCTTCCGGAGATCGCGGACGATGATCGTATTCGTGCGGTCGTCGATCTGGACCTTTCCTCCCTCGGACAGAAGATCCTGGATCTTGTTCTTCAGATCCGAAGCCTTGCTGTAGTTGACGGGAATCGTCTCGATGACGCCCTCCAGGCTCGCCCGAAGCTTTTCGACGTCCTTCTTCGCGTCGAGACGGGCCTTGTCCTCGGCCCGAAGCTTCGCAAGGGGGGCGATGCGCAGGACGTTGCCGTCCTGCGAAACCCCCAGGGCCTTCGACTGCAGGACGATGTCCAGCGCCTGGTCCCAGGGAACGTTGATGAGCCGCACGGAGACCCGCCCCTTGACGTCGTCCGTGGTGATGATGTTCAGGTTGCTGACCTCGGCGATGATCCGGAAGACGTTCGTCAGATCGGCATCCTTGAAATCCAGCGAGATTCTCTGCCCCACGTACCGTTTCTTGCCTTCCGACGTATAGGTCACGAACCCCCATTTCGGGGATTTCGCCGCCGTTTCCGACATCCCGGCATCCACAGACGCAGGCGGGCCCGCTTCGCGACCGGTCACTTCCGCAACGACGGTGCCGCGCGCGGCCGCCGCCGTCTTCGGGAAGGAGACGACCACGGCGTTAT
>CAYWOT010000095.1:0-8658 GCA_964459975.1 uncultured bacterium | reverse complement strand
CGTTCCGAGGCGGTAAGATACCCGAGCACCCGGCCGCGCACGCCGCCGCCGCTAGGAAGGAGGCACCCGATGGCTTTCGGTCGCCTGCGGAACCGTCCCGCGAATTGCCTGACGGGATTGCTGGTCGTCGCCGCCCTCGTGGCGGCGGGCTGTTCCGGTTCCACCGCGGGAAAGGCGGAATCCGTCGAGGCGGTGGCCGGCGGGGCGGGAGGCGCCGGATTCTTCGACGGCTCCTCCGCCGACCCGGTCCGGTTCGATTCGCCATCCGCCGTGGCCGTAATCACCACGGGAGACCGGTTCGTCGCCGACACGAACAACCACGTGATCCGGAAGGTCGACTCCTCGGGGACGGTCACGACTTTCGCCGGCACCTTTGGGCTGGCCGGATCCGCGGACGGCGAAGAGGCGGCGGCCCGGTTCAACCTTCCTTCAGGGATCGTCGCGGTCGGGAACATCCTGTTCGTGTGCGATACGGGCAACCACACCGTCCGCCGCATCAGCGCGACCGGAATCGTCACGACGGTTGCCGGCACCCCCGGGGTTGCGGGCGCGACCGACAATACGGCCGGACCGGGGAACGTGCGGTTCTCCTCTCCACGGGGGATCGCCTCGGACGGAGGGAGCACCCTCTACGTGGCGGACACGGGCAACCACGCCATCCGGCGCGTCTTCCTGTCGGGCGCAACGGCAACGTACGCCGGTTCGGGCCTCCCGGGATTCGACGACGGGACGGGGACGGCGGCGACGTTCGACTCCCCCGAGGGCGTCGCGTACTCCGGCGGAGACGTGTACGTGGCCGATACCGGCAACCACGCCATCCGGAAGATCACCCCTGCGGGAAGCGTCGGCAACGTCATCACGCTCGCCGGCGACGGCACCGCCGGGTTCGTCGACAACGCCTTCGGCCTCGCCGCCCGGTTCTCGTCCCCCCGCTCCGTGATCGTCGTAGGGAGCACGCTGTTCGTCGCCGACACCGGGAATCACGTGATCCGCAAGATCGACACCACCAATGCCAACTTCGTCTCGACCCTGGCGGGCACAGCCCAGGTTCCGGGATTCTCCGACGGGGTCGGAACGGGCGCCCGCTTCGACGAACCCCGCGGGCTGTCGGTCCAGGAGAGCGTGCCCGACCTGATCTACGTGGCCGACACGAAAAACGACGTCATCCGGCAGGTCACCACCTCGGCGAGCGTGGTCACGATCGCGGGAAATCCGCCCCAGGCGGGACTGGTCAACGCGGTTGCGGGAAACGCGCGGTTCGACGCCCCCGCCGGTATCGTCGCCATCGCGGACAACCTGGTCGTTTCCGACCGCGGGAACAACACGCTCCGGAAGATCGACTCCTCCGGCACGGTCACTTCCCTGACCGGCGCCGTCTTCGACGCCCCCCAGGGAATCGTCGCGGTGGGAAGCGACCTCTACGTCGCCGATTCCGGGAACCACGCGATCCGCAAGGTGACGTCGTCGGGCACCGTAACCACGTTCGCCGGCAGCGACACCGGGGAACAGGGCTTCGTCGACGAAACCGGAACGGCGGCCCGGTTCTCGAGCCCCAGGGGCATCGCCACCGACGGGACGTTTCTCTACGTCGCGGACACGGGAAACCACGCGATCCGCAAGATCGACCTCGCCGGCGCGGCGGTGACCACGCTCGCCGGCGACGGAGTCGCGGGGCTGCCGTCGGACACACCGTACCGGTTCCACAGCCCGGAAGGGGTCGCCGTCATGGGAAGCGATCTCTACGTCGCGGACACCGGCAACCATGCCGTGGAAAGGGTCACGGCCGCCGGGATCGTCACCACCTATGCCGGGAGCACTGCCGCCGAGGCCGGATTCGTCGACGACGTGACCGGCACGGCGGCCCGGTTCGACACTCCGAGAGGAATCGCAGCGATCGAGTCCGCCCTCTACGTGGCGGACACGGGAAACCACGCCATCCGGCGGATCAGCAGTCTGCGCAAGGTGACGACGTTCGCGGGCGACCCCGCGGCGGCGACCACGAAAAACGGCGATCCGTCGAGCGCGCTGATGAACGCACCCGTGGGCATCGCCGGGGTCTCCGGAACGCTCTACTTCACCGACGTCAACGAGAACGTCGTCCGCAGGATCCGCTTCTAGGCGTCCCCCGGGCCCTTTCGCCCGCGCTCCTCGCGCGCCCAAACCACGCGGAGCGGCTTGAAGACGCTCGGACCCTCTGCGCCCCGGGGAATGGGAGGACTCGTACCGGTTACTCGACGGCGATTCCCTGCCCGGTCCTCCTCACGACGACGGACGTCTTCTCCTCCCGCGGCGCTGCGAACCGGCCTCGCGCGCTCAGCTCGCTGATCGGGCCCCTCACCCACCGGTCGATCACGCGCGCAAGTTCGCGGACGCCGTACTCCGAGCTGTATCCGGCGTCGGCGAGCCACTCGCGCGCTTCGGGCTCCACGCTCAGGTGCATGCCGGAGGACCGGAACAGACTCTCTTCCAGCTCGGACAGCTGCATGTCCAGGACCTTCCGGACGTCGTCCCGGCTGAGCGGCCGGAAGACGACCTGGTCGTCGATCCGGTTGAGAAACTCGGGGCGGAAGCGGCTGCGGGCCACCGTCAGCGCGGCGCCGCCGTCCGCCGCATCGTCGTGGGCAAAGAACCCGATCTCTTTCCCCACCCCGATGTTTCCCGTCATCACGAAGATGGCGTTGCGGGCGTCGGCGGTCCGGCCCTGGCTGTCGGTGATCTTGCCCTCGTCGAACAGCTGAAGAAAGACATCGAAGATGCGGGGGGCCGCCTTGTCCACCTCGTCGAGCAGCACGACGGCGTACGGCGTCGTCCGCAGCCTTCCCGTCAGCTGGCCGCCTTCCTCGTACCCGACGTACCCGGGGGACGCCCCCAGGAGGCGGGTGACGGTCGAATTGTCCTGGTATTCCGACATGTCCAGCCGGATGAACGCCCGCTCGTCCGCGAACAGGTAGGAGGCGATCCGCCGGGCCACCTCGGTCTTCCCGACGCCCGAAGGTCCCAGGAACAGGAAGACCCCCAGCGGGCGCCGCCGGTCTCCCAGGCCCGCGTGCGCAAGGAGCAGGCGCCGACAGACCCGCGACACGGCCTGCGTCTGCCCGACGACGTGCCGGTTCAGGTATTCCTCGAGTCCCTTGATCCGCGACTCCGTCAACCCGGCAAGCCCCCCGCGTACCACCTCCAGCGGAATGCCGGACTTTTCGGCCATGACGCGGATGACGGTGTCCGGCCGCACGACGGCGACCCCGACGGGAATTCCCTCGTCCGCCTCGGGGGCCTGCGACAGGAGGGGCACGCGGCACTCGGCGCAGGCCCGGTCGACCAGGTCGATCGCCTTGTCCGGAAGGAAATGGCCGTGATCGAAGCGGATGGCGAGGTCTACCGCGGCGCCGAGCGCCTCGTCGGCGACCGTCACCCCGAAATGGGCCTCCCGGTGCGCCCGGACTCCCGCGAGGATCTCGAGCGTCTCTTCCCGCCCCGGCTCGATCACCTGGATCGGCTGGAAACGGCGCTCGAGCGCGGGGTCTTTCTCCACGCAACGCCGGTACTCCGCGATCGTGGTCGCGCCGATGCACCGCAGCTCGCCCCGCGCGAGGGCGGGCTTCATGATGTTGCCGGCGTCCATCGGGGCCCCCTCGGCCCGCCCCGCGCCGACCACCGTGTGAAACTCGTCGATGAAGAGGACCACTTCCGGATGGGCGCGGATCTCGTCGATCAGCCGGGTGAGCCGCTCCTCGAACTCCCCCCGGTACTTGGTTCCCGCGACCAGCTCCGCCATCGAGAGCTCCACCACCCTCTTCCCCGCGAGCACGCGCCGGTCCCGCCCGGTGGCGACCCGTTCCGCGAGCGCCTCCACGATCGCGGTCTTCCCCACTCCCGCTTCGCCGACGAGGACGGGATTGTTCTTCGTCGGCATCGTCAGCACCTTGAGAACCTGCCGCAGGGTGTTGCGGGTCCGCTCGGACTCCACGAACGGCAGCAGGTTCCCTTCCCGGGCGGCCCGGGTGATGTCCCGTCCGTAACGGTCCAGCATGGGGGTGTTCGAGGCGGCCGTCTCGGGCTCGGTGAGGAGCGTGCCCGCTTCCTTGTCGACGGACTGGGGCGGCTCCCCCCGGGGGGTGCCGGACAGCAACTGCGCGGGACCCGATCCCGGCCGGATCCCCGCTCCCGCAAGGACGGCCGAGATGATCGGACCCGCATCGGAGAGGATGGCGGAGAGAAGATGGAACGCCGATGTTTCCGAGTCCCCGGCCGCCTCCGACAATTCCTTCGCCGATCGGAAGATCGCCTTGCAGGCGTCGCTCCGGTGCACGACCTGGTCGGTATGCCGCGCGTGGCCGGGACGCAGCCGGGAGCGCACCCCCCTGCGCAGGGTCGTTCCCGAAATCCCCATCGACCCGAGCAGCCCCTCGATCCGGTCCGCTTCGGCGCGGATCGCCTCCACCGGGAGGGTATCCGCCTGGACGAACCGGACGAAGCTCATCGTCTTCTGCAGGCTGCACACGCCGATGAGCAGGTGTTCGCGCTCGATGAACGGATGCCGCACCATCGCGGCCTCCGCCGCGGCGATCTGCCACGCAAGACCTGAGGCGGCGGAAAGCTTCGTCATTGTCGACTCCTTGCCGTCCGAAGCAAGCGTCGCGACGACCGGGATGATCTGCTACAAAGAGAAATTTTATCGCGTGCCGAAAATCGAGGTCAATGGCCAGTCGGCCGGGACGACCGGGGCTCCCGCCCGCCGGGGCCAAAAAAGGGACGGCCCCGCGAGGAGGGGCGCGGGGCCGCTTCTTCGCCCGGAGCGAGGGGAACTCCAGAAGGCGATTCCGTTTTCACGGAACTACGATGAAACGAGTCTATTACAAGTTTCGTGCCCTCCGTCCACGCGGAAATCCTCGCGTCTTTTCCGGTACATTGCCATGTTCTGTAAAAAAAGAAATCCTGTTTTTGTTTTTTTGGTTTCAGAAATGTAATCTACAAACCGCCCGGGCGAAGCCACGCGGTTGAGGAGCGCCCGGAGCGGTGGTAGACTTCCGTGAATTCATACGTTGCGAAAGGAGATCTCAAGCGCATGGCCGACCAGAACGACAATCGGGAAGCGCAGGCCTATCGGACGGACGTCCCGATGATCAACCGGCCTTTCGCCTTGCGGGGCTCGAACTCCCTCGACTGGGGGGTGAAAAACCGGCTCTCCGGCATCTTCCGTCCCGAAACGGGCCGGACCGTGATGCTCGCCGTCGACCACGGGTATTTCCTCGGTCCGACCGCGGGGCTCGAACGGGTGGACCTCACCATCGTGCCGCTCCTTCCGTTCGCCGATACGCTGATGTGCACGCGGGGAATCCTGCGCTCAACCATTCCGCCTACCTTCCCGAACGGCGTCGTGCTGCGTGCGAGCGGGGGGCCGAGCATCCTCCGGGAACTGTCGAACGAGGAGATCGCCGTAGACGTCGAGGACGCCGTCCGGCTCAACGCAGCCGCCATGGCGGTCCAGGTCTTCATCGGGGGGGAGCACGAAACGAAGTCCGTGCACAACATGACCCGGCTCGTAGACCGGGGCAACCGGTACGGCATGCCGGTCCTGGGGGTCACGGCGGTGGGAAAGGATATGGTCCGCGACGCCAAGTACCTGCGCCTCGCCACGCGGATCTGCGCGGAGCTCGGAGCCGCCTACGTGAAGACCTACTACGTGGCCGAGGGATTCGACACCGTCGTCGCATCGTGCCCCGTGCCGATCGTGATCGCCGGAGGAAAGAAGATTCCGGAACGGGACGCGCTGCAGATGGCGTATGACGCCGTGCGCCAGGGGGCCGCAGGCGTCGATATGGGCCGGAACATCTTCCAGTCGGAGGCGCCGGCCGCCATGATTCAGGCCGTCCGGAAAGTCGTGCACGAGAACATGCCGCCGGAGGAGGCCTACGAGGCGTACGGGGCCCTGAAGACCGCACCGGGACAGGGTCCGCCCACGCGGGACTTTGCATGAAGAGCCTCTGGCGGGAGGACGAGGCGTCCGCCTGCGTCGCCGCATACCGGGAGCGCTGGGGAAGGGACCTGGCGCTTCGCACGTACTCGAGCACGCTGATCGGGCGGAACCGGGAGCTCGTCCTCCACGGCGGGGGCAACACGTCGGTCAAGTCCGTGCAATCCGACCTCCTGGGCCGGCGGATTCCGGCGCTCTTCGTCAAGGCGTCGGGGATCGACCTGGCGACCATCGGGCCGGAAGGACACGTCGGGCTCGATCTGGGCTGCCTCGAGCGGCTGCGAGCCCTGCCGGCGCTCTCGGACCGGGCGATGGCCGACGAACTGGACATCCGCCGCCTTGCGGCCGGCGGCGCAAGTCCGTCCATTGAAGCGCTTTTGCACGCGTTCCTTTCCGCGAAATACATCGACCACACCCACCCCGACGCGATCCTGTCGCTCACGAACCGGCGGGATGGAGACCGGGTCGTCCGGGATGCGCTCGGAAGCGACGTGGCCGTAGTCCGTTACGAAAGGCCCGGCTTTTCCCTGGCGAAGGCCGCCGCCGCCGCGTTCGAAGACGCCCCGCGCTGCGTCGGCATCGTCCTCATGAACCACGGACTGCTGACCTGGGGCGACGACGCGGCGTCCTCGTATGCGAAGACCGTCGAGCTCGTGACCCGGGCGGAAGCGTACGTCGCGAAGCACGCGGCGCTTCCGCTGTCGGCCGGCAAGGGAGCCTCGGTCGCCGCCGCCCGGGAACGGTATGCGAGGCTCGCGCCGGTCCTGCGGGGGCTTTTGGCCGTCCCCTCGGACGATCCGGACCGGCCGTACCACCGGTTCGTCCTCGCACCGCTCATCGACGAGGAGGTGCTGGACCTGGTCGACGCGGAGCGGGGCAGGGAGATCGCGGTTTCCCCTCCGCTGACCGGCGACCACCTGATCCGCACGAAGGCGCTGCCGCTGTGGATCGACGGCGGCGCCGGAGACGACGAGGAACGGACGAGGGAGCGGTTCGCGGGCGCCATCGAGGCGTACGCGAAGCGGTACGAGGAGTACCTCGGGCGGCACGCGTCGGCGCTTCCCGCGGGAATCCGGCCGTTCGACGCAAGGCCCCGCGTCGTGCTCATCCCGGGCTTGGGCGCGGTCTGCGCGGGAGCGGACGCGACGGACGCGGGCATCGTCCGGGACATCACGGCACAGACGCTGGCCGCGAAGCGCCGGATCGCCGCAGCCGGAGCCTACGAGGGGCTGTCCGAGGACCATCTGTTCGACATGGAGTATCACGTCCTGCAGCACGCCAAGCTCGGCGGGGCGGAGCGCCCCTTAAGGCGGTGCGTCGCGCTCGTCACGGGGGCGGCGGGCGCCATCGGTGCGGGAATCTGCCAGGCGCTCGTCGAAAACGGATGCCACGTCGCCGCCACGGACCTGCCCGGGAGCCGCCTGGACGGGCTGGTGGAGGAGCTGGCGGGGTCCGGCGGGAACCGGGTCGTCGGCGCGCCCCTCGACGTGACGGACCCCGGGTCGGTCGCCTCCGGGATCGCAAGGGCCGTCGCGGAATGGGGAGGCGTCGACCTGTTCGTGGTCAACGCGGGCGCGGCGCACGTCTCCTCGCTCGCCGAGATGGATCCGGAGGCCTTCCGACGGCTGGAACGGGTCAACCTCGACGGCACGCTCCACGTCCTGTCCGAAGCGGCGCGGCTGTTCCGGAAACAGGGCACCGGCGGCGACATCGTCGTGATCTCGACCAAGAACGTCTTCGCGCCCGGCGCGCGGTTCGGCGCCTACAGCGCCACGAAGGCGGCCGCGCACCAGCTCGCCCGGATCGCCAGCCTGGAGCTCGCGGAGATCGGCGTGCGGGTGAACATGGTGTCCCCCGACGCCGTCTTCTCCCACGGGACGCGCAAGTCCGGCTTGTGGGAGACGGTCGGGCCCGACCGCATGCGGGCGCGCGGGCTCGCCGAGAAGGATCTTGAGGAGTACTACCGCGGACGCAACCTGCTCCGGGCGAAAGTGACGGCCGGTCACGTGGCGCGGGCGGTGCTGTTCTTCGCGACGCGTCAGACTCCGACCACGGGAGCGACGATCCCCGTCGACGGCGGCCTTCCGGACGCTACGCCGCGGTGATCACACCCGGAACTCGGTGAGCGCCAGGAACGAGCCGAGGCGCTCCGCGATGTCACCGGCGGTAATGCTCTCGAGCCTCTCGGTGCTGAACGCCTCCACCGTGAACGAGGCGATGGCGCTTCCGTACATCGTCGCAAGCCGGAAGTCCATGTCGGAGAGCTCCGCGTCGCCGCGGGAAGCCAGGTATCCCATGAAACCGCCCGCAAAGCTGTCGCCCGCGCCGGTGGGGTCGAAGATCTTCTCGAGGGGGTACGCCGGCGCGGCGAACATCGCGCCGTCGGCCAGCTGCAGCACGCCGTATTCGCCGCGCTTGACCACCACGCGGCTCGGCCCCCACCCCATCACGATGCGGGCGGCCCGGACCAGGTTGTACTCCCCCGTCAGCATCCGCAGCTCGCCCTCGTTCACCATCAGGATGTCGACCTTGCCGATCGCCTCGCGCAGGGGGCCCGGGCTGTTCTCGATCCAGTAGTTCATCGTGTCCAGCGCCACCAGTTTCGGACGGCGCACCTGGCGCAGGATGTCCATCTGGAGACCGGGGTCGATGTTGCCGAGGAAGACGTACGGCGTCTCGCGGTA
>CAYWOT010000094.1:0-8706 GCA_964459975.1 uncultured bacterium | reverse complement strand
CCGGACGTCCGGGAAACCGGCGTTGGGCATGTAGCGGTGCAGATCGGCGGGAGGCGCCTCGGCCAGCGTGAGGATCCGCGCGGACAGATCGTCGGGGGGAGCGCCGTACGGGTTTCCGAGGCTGAAGTCGAAAACGCGCTCCTCGCCCCGTTCCTCCTTGAGCCTTGCGCCCTCCTCGAACATCTTCCGGATCCAGGATCCGCGTGCGATCGCCGCGCGGATCTCGGGCGAAATGGGCATCCTCTCTCCTTTTGCCGTGCCGGGAACCCATTCACGATACGGCAACGCGCTCGCCGTTTTCAAGGGCGATGGAGGCGTGCGGAAGTGGTACATTGATACAAAGAGCGAGCGCCGGTCATCCAATCCATGCGAACGGGGGAGCCATGAGAAACGCGCACCGTGCCGTCCGTCTGGCTGTCGTGCTCGTCGCGATCGCCGGCATCTCCGGCTGCGTGACGGGAAGGTATCTGCGTCTCCAGGGGAAACTCGAGCGTCCCGGCCAGCGGGCGCAAACGCCGCAGGCCGCGGCCGCTCCCGAGGTCGCCGTGCTCGACTTCGCCTACCAGGGAGGGCCGCCCTACGAGATCGGGCGCGACTACGACCACGCTCGAACCATCACCTGGCCCGGCAATCCCGGCAAGGAGATGGCGGATCTCGTCGCGAGCGTGCTGCGGGAAAAGGGGATCGCCACGACCCGCGTCTCGGCCGCCTACGCGGTTCCCCCGGGCGCGGCCAGGGTCTGGGGGACCGTCGACCGGTTCCACGTCGACGTCAAGAAGCCGGGCTCGCTGCGGATCGACGTGGAGTCGGCGGCGTCCGTCGCCGTGACGGTGCACGGGGCCGGAGGCAGGTCCCCGGCGGAATGGACGAGCAAGGTCACCTCGGACTACACGATGACCGACCCGGTGTTCGTCATGCCGTCCGGGGTTCGGAACGCGGTCAACGCCGCGGCCAACGCGGTGGCGGAAGAAGCGGTCCGCAGGCTGATCGCGGCCGGCGTGGTCGTTCCGCCGCCTGCGCCGCCCGCCGGCGCGCCGGCGGGCAAGCCGTGACGCGTCCCCGGGCCTCTTCGACCCCGGGGCGCGCGTAACCGTCTCCGGACCGGACGGGCGTTCCTTCGACGATGGCGCTTTCCTGGACGGACCGCATCGACGACCTTTCCGCGGAGGAGTGGGACTCGGTCCTCTCGCGCTCCGGGCGTCCCTCTCCCTTCCTTTCGCGCCAGTTTCTCGTTCCGTGGGCGAAGACGTTCGCCGCCGGGCATGAGAAACGGCTCTACCGATGGGCTCCCGCCGGCGAGGCCGCCGGCTTCCTCTTCCTTTGCGTTTGCGAGGCCGAGGCCGGGTGGGAACTTCTTGGCGGAGAACAGGTGTCCGATTCGCTCGACGCCCTGGTCGTCGCCGGAAGGGAGACGCAGTTCTGGTCCGAATTCCTTTCCGCCTCGCGGGATCTGTTCGCCTCGCGGCCCCTCCTGCTTCCCAACCTCGTCGAGGGTTCCGCGTCGATCGCCTCCCTTCCTCAGGTCAGCGCCGAGCTGGGGTACGAATACCGACTGGAGGAGATGGACCGGTCGCCGTACGTTCCCCTTCCCGCGTCGTTCGACGAGTACCTTCAGCGGCTGGGAACGAAGGAGCGGCATGAACTGCGCCGGAAGATCCGCCGGGCCGAGGAAGCGACGCCGGCGCTGGAATTCCGGGTGACCCGGACGAAGGAGGAGTTCGACCGGGATTTTCCCGCGTTTCTCTCGCTGCACCGGAAGAGCCAGACGGACAAGGCGCGGTTCATGGACGAGCGGATGGCGGGGTTTTTCCGGGAGATGGCCGACGGATTCTTCTCCGCCGGGCGTCTTCGGCTCGGGATCCTCTCGGGCGGAGACGGCGACCTGGCGGCCGCCCTCCAGCTCGAGTGGAACGGCTCCCTCCTGCTGTACAATTCCGGGTTCGACCCGGCCGCCCGCGCGTCGAGCCCGGGAGTGGTGCTTCTGGCGCGTTGTATCGAGGACGCGATCCGCCACGGGTTCGCGGAGTACGATTTCCTCCGGGGTCGCGAGCGGTACAAGTACGACCTGGGCGGAACGGACCGGATCGTGTACCGGGCGGTGCTGCGCGCTCCGTGAAACACCTCCTGTTCTCCTACCACACGTGTCCGATGGAGGAGCCCGGCGTCGGACTGGCCGGCGGGATGAACATCTTCCTGCGCGGGCTCCTTCCCGGGCTCGCGGACCACGGGATCGAGACGGACGTCCTGACGCGGGCCCGAGGGAGGCGCGTGGAGGTGACCCGCCCGCTGGCCGGAGTTCGGGTGGTCCACGTTCCCTGCGGATGGAGGGAAACGGCCGGCCGGGAGGGCGCCTGGCGCGCGCTTCCCCGCTTCATCGAGGCCGCGCGCGGACTGCTCCGGGAAGGCGGCGGCCCCCCGGGGGCGGTCTCGGCGCACTACTGGATGTCGGGAGTCGCGGCCCGGGAGGCGTGGGCGTGGGCCGGCCGTCCGCGGCTCGTCTTCGCGTACCATACGGTGGAAGGGCGCAAGCCCAGGCCCCTGGGCGCCGCGCCGGACGCGCTGTCGGCGGTGCGGGCGGCTTCGGAGGAGAAGCTTTCGCGGGAGGCGGGCCGGATCGTCTTCCTGTCGGAGCGCGACCGCGCGGCGACCCGGGCGCTTCTTCCCTCCGTGGCGGGGAAGGCGACGGTCATCCCGCCGGGCGTCGACGACGGGTTCCGGCGGCCGCCGACGCGGGAGCAGGGGCGGCGCGCGTTCGGGCTGCCGCGGCGGGCGTTCGTGTTCCTGCTGGCCGCCCGCGCCGATCCCGGCAAGAACGTCGCCGACGGCGTCGCCGCTTTTCTCGCTCTGCGGGGAAGCGCCGCGCGGACGTCGATCCTGGTCGTCGCCGGCCAGGAGGCCCCGCCGGGGCATGGCGCGCACGGCGTCGTGTCCGTCGGGCCGGTTCCCCACGCGGAGATGCCCTCCCTGTTCGCCGCCGCCGACGCCGTGCTGTGCCCGTCGGCCTACGAATCGTTCGGCCTGGTTCCGCTGGAGGCGATGGCCGCCGGCGTCCCGGTGATCGTCCCGCGCGGGGGCCACTGGGGAGCGGCGGTCCGGCGGGAAGGGGGCGGCGCGGATTTTCCGGCGGGAAGCGTGCGCGCTCTGGCCGACGCCATGGCCGGCGTGATGGACGACGGGCCCGGAAGGGCCCGCATGGCGCGGGAAGGAAGACGGATCGCGGCCCGCTTTACGTGGGAGAGGTGCACCGCGTCTTGGGCGCGGCTTCTGTCGTCCGCCGCCAGGCGCGGTAGTCCGCGATGAGCTCCTCGAGCTCGCGCCGCGCGTCGTCGTCGGTCATCTGGAGCGCGGGGTGCTTCATGAAATAGGCCGACGGGGCGGCGAGCGGGCCGGAGAGGCCCATGTCCCGGCCGAGCCGGCAGAACCGGACGGCGTCGACCCCGACGCCGGCGCTGTTGGGGGAGTCCGTCACCGAGAGCCTGAGTTCGAGCTCGATCGGGAGTCCGCCGAACCCTTCCCCTTCGACCCGGAGGAAGCAGAGCTTGTTGTCCCGCTGCCAGGGGACGTAGTCGGAGGGGCCGATGTGGATCTGGTCTTCGTCGATCCCCCCGGGGAGCATCGAGGTCACCGCCTCGGTCTTCGAGATCTTCTTCGAGCGCAGCCGCGTCCGGTTCAGCATGTTCAGGAAGTCCGTGTTGCCGCCCGTGTTCAGCTGGTAGGTCCGCCGCACCCGGATCCCCCGTTCCGAAAAGAGCCGCGCGAGGACGCGGTGGACGATGGTGGCGCCGAGCTGGGACTTGATGTCGTCCCCGATGATCGGGATGCCGCGGTCCCGGAATCGGGCCGCCCACACGGGATCCGAGGCGATGAAGACCGGGATGCAGTTCACGAGGCTCACGCCGGTCGCGAGGCAGACTTCCGCGTAGAAGCGGGCGGCCTTCTCGGACCCCACGGGCAGATAGTTGACGAGGATTTCGGCCCCGGAGTCCCGCAGCACCGCCTCCACGTCGCACGGCTTCTCGTCCGAGGGAAGGAAGGTCCGGTCGTCCGGGTACTCCCGCATGTGCGCGGCGACGCCGTCGAGGACCGGCGCCATCCGGACGACGGGTCCCGCGGCGACCGGCCCGCCCACGAACCGCGGCGTGCAGTTGGGAAGGGAGAAGATCGCGTCGCCGACCGGCCGGCCGACCTTCCGGCGGTCGACGTCGAACGCGGCGACGATCTCGATGTCGGAGGCCCGGTATCCGCCGATGTCGACGTTGATCAGCCCGGGTGCGCTTTCCGCGCCCGATCGCCCCGCGTCCCGGTAGTAGGCGATGCCCTGCAGAAGCGCGCTGGCGCAGTTCCCCACGCCGGCCACGGCGACCCGAATCGTGTTCATTCGATCCCCTTTCCGGAGTCGTTCCAACCTTGACGGCGCTTCTACGATTCCTGCGACGCGGGGTCGGTTTCGGAGCGCGTTTGCATGCGAATGTGCGGTATTTTACCGTGTTCGGCAATCGTTTGACAAAGCCGATTCGGCGCGGATAAGATGTGCCCATGCAGATCGAGAAGGGGATCGACAAGCTGGTCAAGAGGATCCGCGTGATGATCCTCGACAAGCCCGGGTACATGGGCAAGGTCGCCACGGCCATCGGAAAGGCCGGCGGAAGCATGGGAGACATCCGGTTCGTCGGGGTCGGTCTCGAGTACAACACCCGCGACATCACCCTCTTCGTCGACGACGAGGCGCAGCTCGAGGCGGTTCTCACCGAAGTCGGGAACGTCGAAGGGGCCATCATCTCCGACATCATCGACCCGGTCCTCGAGCTTCACCAGGGCGGGAAGATCCGCGTCAAGGCGGCGATGGAGGTCGAGGGGATCTCGACCATCCGGAAGATCTACACGCCCGGCGTGGCCCGGGTCTGCAAGGTGATCTACGAAAACCCGAAGCGCGCGTACGACTACACCGCGATCGGCAACACGGTCGCGATCGTGACCAACGGGACCGCCATCCTGGGCCTGGGCGACATCGGCGCCGTGGCGGGGATGCCGGTCATGGAAGGGAAGGCGGCGCTGTTCGACGCGCTCGTCGGCGTCAACGGCGTCCCCATCCTGATCCAGTCGAAGGACAGCGAGGAGATCATCCGGACGGTGGCGGCCATCGCGCCGACGTTCGGCGCCATCAAGCTCGAGGACATCCGGGCGCCGGAATGCTTCGAGATCGAGGACCGGCTCTCGGCGATGCTCGAGATCCCGGTGATGCATGACGACCAGCACGGGACGTCCGTCGTCGTGCTGGCGTCCCTTCTCAACGCGAGCAAATACGTCGGGATGATGGTCAAGAACGACGTCGTCGGACTGGTGGGCCTGGGCGCGGCGGGGATCGGGATCTCGAAGCTGCTCATGGCATACGGCGTCCGGAAGCTGCTGGGGACCGACATCAAGCAGAACGCGATGGACATCTTCGCCAAGGTCGGCGGCAAGCCGATGTCGCTCGCGGAGGTCATGAGCCTCTCCGACATCGTCATCAGCACGACCGGCGTTCCCAACCTCATCAAGAAGGAGATGGTCAAGAAGGGGCAGGTCATCCTGGCCTTGACCAATCCCAACCCGGAGATCACGGTCGAGGACGCGCGCGCGGCCGGCGCCGCGTTCGCGGCGGACGGGCGGGGAGTGAACAACGCCCTCGCCTTCCCCGGCCTGTTCCGGGGGGCGCTCAACGCAAGGGCCCGCAAGATCAACAACCGGATGAAGATCGCGGGCGCCAAGACCATCGGGTCCTTCGCCCCGGAAGGCGAGCTGGTCCCCTCCATCCTGGACATGGAGATGCACCGGGCCGTCGCCGAGGCGGTGGAACGGGCGGCCTTCGAATCCGGCGTGGCCAGAACGCGCGAGGAGGAAGAAGTCGAAGAGGTCTGACGGAGGGCGGTGATGGGCGCCTCCTGGGTCCGCGGCGCCTCCTTCGTCGCGTTCGCGTATCTTCTGGGCTCGATCCCCTTCGGTATCGTGGTGGCCCGGCTCTTCGACCGGAGCGTCGATCTCCGGAACGTGGGGTCGGGCAACATCGGTGCGACCAACGTGGCGCGCGCCGTCGGCAAGGCGGCCGGACTCCTGACCATCCTGCTGGACGCGGGAAAGGCCGTGCTCGCCATGGCCCTCGCTTCCGTCTTTCTCAAGGACCGGCCGGAGCTGTGGCTTTCCCTCGTCGCGCTCGCGGCCTTTCTCGGCCACCTCTTCCCGGTTTACCTGAAGTTCCGCGGAGGCAAGGGAGTGGCGACGGCACTGGGAATCGTCGTCTTTCTGTCGCCGGCCGCCGCGGCCCTCCTCGTCGCGCTTTTCGCCCTCGTCGTCTTCTTCACCCGGTACGTTTCGCTGGGGTCGCTGGGCGCGGCGCTGGCGCTGCCCCCGCTGATGGCGTTCCTGACCGGCTCCCGCCCCTACGTGGCGCTGTCCCTGGCGATGGCGCTGCTCGTCTTCCTGGCTCACCGCGAGAACATCCGGCGGCTCGCCTCGGGCCGCGAGAGGCGGTTCGGCGGCTGAA
Source organism: uncultured bacterium (assembly GCA_964459975.1). Classification (GTDB taxonomy): domain Bacteria; phylum Desulfobacterota; class Deferrimicrobia; order Deferrimicrobiales; family Deferrimicrobiaceae; genus CSP1-8. The sequence continues at coordinate 2,186 of CAYWOT010000094.1, read as the reverse complement.
GGCTCCGGGGAGGCGCCGCGCAGGCGTCGTCGGCGCGAAAGGTCGTCAGAGCTTGCGCAACAGCCGGTCCCGCTGCCGCTCCTGCTTCTTCCTGCGCTTTCCCTCGCCCTTCTTCGGCCCCGGTTTCCCCCTGCCTCCGCTCTCGTCGGCGACGCCCTTGATCTCCTCCATCTGGAAGGCTCCGAGTCGCTCGCCGAACTCGGCGCACGAGACGACGTCGACGTGGTGGGCGGAGAGGGTGCCGCGGAGGCCCCGGTCGGACGTCACGACGACGGTTCCGGGCTGAGCGTTCCGGGCGAGGTCGCGGATGACGTCGTCCGCGGTTTCCGAGCGGGCGGAGAAGAGCGCGGTGCCGCCTTTGAACGGCTGCCGGGTCCGGGACGGCGGGGCGGTCTCACCGCCGTCGAACACGACGGTCAACCGGAACCCCTTGCCCCGTGCGTACGCGGACGCCAGGGCGCACAGGAAGTCGCGGCCTTCGGGTCCCGTGGGGTTCTCCGGGAGCATGAGGGCGCCCGAAAGCGCGAGGTTGTAACCGTCCACGATGACATGCCGGCCCATCGGCGTCGTCCTCCGCGCGGGGAAGTTGCCTAAATTCCGGGCGCCCGGTGCCCAACGATCGGGCACCGATTCTATCATCGCGATCGCGGTCGCGCCATCCGCCGCGGAGTGGAGAACGGACAACCTGTCGAAACGACGCGGGATTTCTCCGTACGCCGATGCCTGCACCACGCCCGGGGCGCCTTGGTACGGCTGTTGCTGACTACCGCCCCCGGGGAGGTGACCCATGAAGAAGATCGAAGCCATTATCAAGCCGTTTAAACTGGACGAGGTCAAGGAGGCGTTGAACGACATCGGCATCCAGGGGATCACCGTGTCCGAGGTGAAGGGCTTCGGCCGCCAGAAGGGGCACACCGAGCTCTATCGGGGGGCGGAATACGTGGTCGATTTCCTTCCCAAGATCAAGCTCGAGGTGATCGTGCTCGACGACCTGGTCCCGCAGGTCGTCGAGACGGTGGAGAAGTCCGCGCGGACCGGCCGGATCGGCGACGGGAAGATCTTCGTGACGAATGTGGAGGAAGTGGTCCGGATCCGGACGGGGGAGCGGGGCTCGGATGCGATCTGAAGCGGCCGCATGAACCGCGTCATCATTCCAAGGAGGCAGACATGACCGCGAAGGAAGTGCTGGAATTCGCCAAGAGCAAGAAGATCGAGATGGTGGACCTGAAGTTCATGGATTTCGTCGGAACCTGGCAGCACTTTGCCGTTCCGATCTACGAGTTGCAGGAAGACAACTTCGAGGAGGGTTTCGGCTTCGACGGGTCGAGCATCCGGGGGTGGCAGCCGATCCACGCTTCGGACATGCTCGTCGTCCCCGAACCGGACACCGCCGTCGTGGATCCCTTCATAACCCGTCCGACGCTTTCCCTCATCTGCAACATCGTCGACCCGATCACCAAGGAGGCGTACACCCGGGACCCGAGGAACATCGCCCGGAAGGCCGAGGCGTACATGAAGTCCACGGGCGTGGCCGACTCCGCGTTCTTCGGCCCCGAGGCCGAGTTCTTCATCTTCGACGACGTCCGGTTCGCCACGGCCCCCAATTACGGGTACTACTACATCGACGCGGAGGAGGGGATCTGGAACTCCGGGCGGGAGGAGCGGCCCAACCTCGCCTACAAGCCGCGCCACAAGGAAGGGTACTTCCCGGTTCCGCCCACCGACTCGCTCCACGACCTGCGCGACGAAATGGTGCGGGTGATGGAGTCGGTCGGTTTGAAGATCGAGGCACAGCACCACGAGGTCGCCACGGCCGGTCAGGCGGAGATCGACCTTCGCTTCGACACGCTGGTCCGGTGCGCCGACGCGCTGCAGTGGTACAAGTACGTCTGCAAGAACGTCGCGCGAAAGTTCGGGAAGACCGTCACCTTCATGCCGAAACCGGTGTTCGCGGACAACGGGAGCGGAATGCACACCCACCAGTCCCTCTGGAAGGGCGGCAAGCCGCTGTTCGCCGGCGAGGAGTACGGAGGGCTCTCGAAGCTCGCGCTGCAATACGTCGGCGGGATTCTCAAGCACGCCCCGACCATCTGCGCCTTCGCCAATCCCACGACGAACTCCTACAAGAGGCTCGTACCCGGGTTCGAGGCGCCCGCCCTCTCCTATGCCATAGCTGTAGGATAGCG
>CAYWOT010000093.1:0-8780 GCA_964459975.1 uncultured bacterium | reverse complement strand
CGCCGCTCCAGCGAGGCGCACGACCGAGGCGTACTTGGAGAGTACGGCGAGGAAGTGCAACAAAGCTGGAGCGGATGCAGCGGCGCTCGAATGCAGCCATATTTGCGAATCGGGCCATTACAGCTTCCTTTTGTCGATCACCCGCTTGGCCTTTCCCTCGCTGCGCTGGATCGTTTTCGGCTCCACGAGCTTTACCTTGCAGGATACTCCGAGCAGGTCCTTGATCTCGTGTTCGATCCGCTTCGCGAGCGTCTCGAGCCCCTTGATCTCGTCCGTGAAGACCGCCTCGCCCACCTCCACCTGCACCTCGAGGAGATCCAGGGACCCTTCGCGGGAGACGATCAGCTGGTAATGGGGTTCGACGCCCTCGACCGTCATCAGGACCGACTCGATCTGCGACGGAAAGACGTTGACCCCCCGGATGATGAGCATGTCGTCGGTGCGTCCGGAGATCCGGTCCATCCGAAGGTGCGTGCGCCCGCACGAACAGGGAGAGAGCTCGAGGCGCGAGATGTCGCGCGTCCGGTACCGGATCACCGGGAACGCCTCCTTCGTGATCGTCGTGAAGACGAGCTCTCCCGTTTCTCCGTAGGGAAGCACCTCCCCCGTCGCCGGATCGATGATCTCCGGGATGAAGTGGTCCTCGAAGACGTGCAGGCCCCGCTTCTCCTCGATGCACTCCGACGCCACCCCCGGGCCGATGACCTCCGAGAGTCCGTAGATGTCCAGCGCGCTTACGCGCAGCTTCTTCTCGATCTCCTTCCGCATCGACTCGGTCCACGGCTCGGCGCCGAACAGGCCGCACTTCAGCCGAAGGCCGCCGGGATCGACCCCCTCGTCCGCCATCACCTCGGCGAGATTCAGTGCATACGAGGGGGTGCACAGGAGGATGGTGGAGCCGAAGTCCTGCATGAGCAGGATCTGGCGCTTCGTATTTCCGCCCGAGATGGGGATGACGGTCGCGCCGATCTTTTCCGCCCCGTAATGGGCGCCCAGCCCCCCGGTGAACAGGCCGTACCCGTAGGCGTTGTGGACGACGTCCCCCTTCGTCGTTCCCCCGCAGGCCAGGGTGCGGGCCATGAGCTCCGCCCACGTATCGATGTCGCGGCGCGTGTAGCCGACCACCGTCGGCTTGCCGGTCGTTCCGGAAGACGCATGAATCCGGACGACCCGCTCCATCGGGACGGCGAACAGTCCGAAGGGGTACGTCTCCCGGAGATCGTCCTTGGTCGTGAACGGAAGGCGGCGCAGGCCGTCCAGGCCCCGGAGATCGCCCGCCTTGTAGCCGGCGCCGTCGAGCTTGCGGCGGTAGAAGGGGACCGCCGCGTACACCCGCTCGACGAGGTCCCGGAGCCGCTTCGCCTGCAAGGCCGACAGCGCCTCGCGCGGCAACGTTTCGAATTCGTCGTCCCAGATCATCGTTCTCCTCCGAGTCGATCTCCGTCTCGTGGTTGCGATCAACTCGCCCGCCTCAAGCCCCGCTCCGGTCTCCGCAGGACCTCGGGCGAAGGCGGGCAGGTCGTCACGGTCCGCTCTTCCCCTGCCTTCCCCTCATGGAAGCCCCTCCACGAGCGCCCGGCCGGCGAGAAACGCCTTCGCGTTGACCTCCACGATCTTCGCCGGGAGGCGTCCCCGCAAGGCCTCCCGGTACCGCTCCTCCGGAAGCGGGAGCAGGTGCGAGGCGGCCCCCACCATCACCAGGTTGACGGCGCGCACCTCGCGCAGGGACAGGGCGGCCGCCAGCGCGTCGACCAGGTACAGGTTCGAAACCGCCTCCGCGAGCCGCTCCTCGACCCGGTCCGGGTACCGCTCCCGGCCGGTGGCCACCGACGGAGGCAGGATCTCCTGCACGTTGACCACCGCGGCGCCCCCGGGCGCAAGGAAATGCGCGAATCGGAGGGCCTCGAGCTTCTCGAAGGCGATCAGCAGGTCCGCCGTGCCCGGTTCGATCAGGGGCGAGAAGACCCGCGCGCCGTAGCGCAGATGCGTCGTCACCGCACCCCCGCGCTGGGCCATCCCGTGGACCTCGCTCTTCTTGACGTCGTAGCCGCCGCGCAGGAACGCCTCGCCCAGCACCTCGGACGCCAGAAGCGTCCCCTGCCCGCCGACGCCCGCGAGAAACACGCTCCCCCGGTCCCGGTTCACTCCTTCCTCTCCAGGATCGCCCGGAACCGGCACAAGGGCGGGCACTGGTTGCACCCGTCGCACAGAAGGGGATTGATGCGCGCCATCCCCTTTTGGGACGCCTTCTTCCCCGCGGCGACCGCCTCCTCCGGAGAGAACGGAACCCACTCGATCGCGGGACAGCCGAGCTTGCCGCACACCATGCATCCCGTGCACAGATCCGGAATCACCTCGTACACGGGCCGCTTCGCCCGCCGATGATCGGGGAGCAGGACGCAAGGCGCCTCCGCGATGATCACCGACGGCTCCTCACGGGCAAGCTCGCGCCTCAACACCGCCTCGGTGTGCTCCATGTCGTGGGGATCGACCGCGTAGACGTGATCCACGCCCAAGGCGCGGCACAGCGCCGCGAGGTCCAGCCTGCGCGTCGCCTCGCCCATCAGGGTCCTGCCGGTGGCGGGATGCTCCTGGGCACCGGTCATGGCGGTCGTCCGGTTGTCCAAAATGATCACCGTCGAAAACCCGCGGTTGTACACGATGTCCAACAGGGGCGCGATTCCGGAGTGCAGGAACGTCGAATCGCCGATGACCGCCGTCACCTTGCCCACGGCTTGCCGTCCCAGCGCCTTCTCGATTCCGAAGGCGTTTCCGATGGACGCCCCCATGCAGACGCAGGTGTCCATCCCGCTCAAGGGGGGCAGCGCCGCGAGGGTGTAGCAGCCGATGTCGCCGGTCACCGTAACCCCGCAGCGGGAGAGCACCTGGAACAGGCCCCGGTGCGGACATCCCGGACACAGGTTCGGCGGCCGGCCGGGCAGCCCTTCGGCCTCGCGGACGGGAACCGACCGGCCCGAGATCCCTTCCCGGACGATCCCGGGAGCGAGTTCCCCCACGATCGGGATGATCTCCTTGCCCTGCGCCGGAACGCCCAGGGCCTTCACGAAGGTTTCGATGTGGGGGTCGAGCTCCTCGACCACGACCACGCGCGACACCCCCGCCGCGAACTCCCGGATGAGCCCCGACGGGAGCGGGTGGACCATTCCCAGTTTCAGCACCGAGGCGTCGGGAAACGCTTCGCGGACGTACTGGTAGGAGACGCCGGCCGTGATCACCCCGAGCTCCCGGTCCCCCCATTCGATCCGGTTGCCGTCGAACTCTTCGGCGAACGCCGCCAGCGCGCGCATCCGCTCCTCGACGACCACGTGTCTCCGCCTCGCGTTGACGGGCAGCATGACCCACTTGGCGGGGTCGGGCACGAACCCCGGCGCGGGAGCCGGTCCCGGAACGTCGCCCAGCCGGACCACGCCCTTGGCGTGGGAGATCCGCGTGGTGGTCCGCAGGAATACCGGCGTGTCGAAGCGCTCGGAGATCGCGAAGGCCAGTCTCGTGAACTCCTTGGCCTCCCACGAATCGGACGGCTCCAGCATCGGGATTTTCGCCGCGACGGCGTAGTGCCGGTTGTCCTGCTCGTTCTGTGAGGAGTGGAGCTCGGGATCGTCGGCGGTCACGATGACCAGGCCGCCGCGGACCCCGGTGTAGGAGGCCGTGAAGATCGGATCGGCCGCCACGTTGACGCCCACGTGCTTCATCGCGGCGAGCGCCCGCGCCCCCGCCATCGACGCACCGTGCGCCACCTCGACGGCGACCTTTTCATTGGGGGACCACTCCGCGGACACCCCTTCGTACCGCGCGAAGGTCTCGAGGATTTCCGTGCTCGGAGTTCCGGGATAGGCACAGGCGACGGTCACGCCCGCCTCAAAGGCCCCGCGGGCGATCGCCTCGTTTCCGGACAAAAGCTCGACCTTTTCCCCTGCCGGGACGGCCACCGATTTCCCTTTCGTTCCTGACCGGATATAAGTTTTATACGCTACCACATGGCGCGGCGCCTTTCAATTGCGCCGCCGGCGACTTTACTATAAGTTGACCACAGAACCGAGCGAGGGGGGTGCGATATGAAGATCGGCGTTCTCACCGGCGGCGGCGATTGTCCGGGGCTCAACGCGGTCATCCGCGCGGTCGTCCGGAAGGCGGACAACTACGATTCGCTCGTGGTGGGGATCCGGAACGGCTGGAAGGGGCTCGTGGAGATCGCCTACACCGACCTCCCCCCGCGGATGGTCTCGGGGATCCTGCACGTCGGCGGCACCATCCTCGGCACCTCCCGTACGAACCCCTTCAAGGACCCCGACGGGCCGGAAAAGGTCCTGAAGAATTTCCGGCTCCTCGGGCTCGACGCGCTGGTCGCCATCGGCGGCGAGGACACCCTCGGGGCGGCGGCCAGGCTCTACGAGCGGGGCCTGCCGGTCGTGGGCGTGCCCAAGACGATCGACAACGACCTGTCCGGGACCGACTTCACCTTCGGCTTCGACACCGCGGTCTCGATCGCCACCGACGCCATCGACCGCATCCACACGACGGCGGAGTCGCACAACCGGGTCATGGTCGTGGAGGTGATGGGCCGGCACGCGGGCTGGATCGCGACCTTCGCCGGCATTGCGGGCGGGGCGGACGTGATTCTCATCCCGGAAAAGCCGATCGACCTGGACAACGTATGCGACTGCATCCTCCGCCGCCACAGCCGGGGCAAGAGCTACAGCATCGTCGTCGTGGCGGAGGGGGCGAAATTCGCCGAAACGTCCGGGGACGACGGTCAGGTCGTCGTCCAGGAGACCCGGACCGACGAGTTCGGGCACGTGCGCCTGGGCGGGATCTCCCAGATGCTGGCCAAGCGGATCGAGGAGCGCACGCACTTCGAAACGCGTTTCGTGGTGCTCGGCCACGTCCAGCGCGGCGGCTCCCCCACCGCGCGGGACCGCGTCCTCGCAACACGGTACGGCGTTTTCGCCACGGACCTCGTCCACCGCGGAGAGTTCGGGAAGATGGCCGCCCTCCAGGGCGAACAGATCGTCGCCGTCTCCCTGGCCGACGCCACCGCGCGCCCCAAGACCGTCGACATGGACATCTACCGGATCGCGGAGGAGTTCTTCGGGTAACAGGCCGCCTTCAGGACCCTAGGCTCGCGGGGGGTATCCCCGCAGCTACGCTCGCGATCTGGCGCCCGCTCGCCGCCGTTTCCGCTCGACGAACCCTAACCCCCGCTCTGCGGGGATGCTGCCTTCCTCGCTCCACAGGCCGCTGCGGGGAACCCCCCGCTGCGCCTGACGGGTCCTGAAGGCGGCACACCGCGCGATAGCGGGGGACATTCCTGGCTGTCAAGCGGGGACGTTCCCGGCCTTACTCTTTTTCCCGACTCGGGAGCGTCCCCGTCCACTAGAGGATCTTGCCGCGGGCGTCGAAGGCGCCCGCGTAGTAGCGGATGACCGGAGCGGCGGCGCCCCCGTCGACCGCGGCGACGTCGAACCGGGCTTCCCTCCACGACTGCGGCGGAACCGTCGCGAGGTACGCCCTCGCCGCGGCGGCGATCCGCCTGCGTTTCGCCGGCCCCACAGACTCTTCCGGGAGCCCGTGTTCGCCCTCCTCCCGGAAGCGCACCTCGACGAACGCGACCACGTCCCCGTCCCGCGCAACGATGTCGATCTCGCCGCCGCGCGTGCGGAAGTTCCGCTCGACCACCTGCATGCCGCGCTCCCGAAGAAAGGCGCAGATCCGGTCCTCCGCGTCCCGGCCGGCCGCGGTCCGCTCGCTGGGGGGGCGAGTCACCTAAGGAAGAACCCCGCGGAACGTCCTGCGGTGGATCGGGGAGGGGCCGAGCCGCCGCAGGGCCGCCAGATGGGCCCGGGTCGGGTACCCCATGTGGGAGGCGAAGCCGTACCCGGGGAAGAGCCGATCGTACTCGACCATCATCCGGTCCCGCGACACCTTGGCGAGAATCGACGCGGCGCTGACCGGCGCGCACCGCGAGTCGCCCGAAACGATCGCCTCCTGCGGGATCTCCCGAAAGGACGTTCCGTCGGCCGCCGGGATCGGCCGGTTGCCGTCGATGAAAAGGAAGTCGGGAGGGGGGCTCAAGCGCTCCACCGCGCGGCGCATCGCGAGAAACGACGCCTGGAGGATGTTGATCCGGTCGATCTCCTCGGGGGTGGCGAGACCGACGGCGAAGGCGACGGCATGCGAGGTGACCAGGGAAAACGCGGCCTCCCTCGCCTTCGCGGAGAGGACCTTGGAGTCGCGGATCTCCGGCCGGCTGAACCCCGGCGGAAGGACGACGGCCGCCGCGACGACCGGACCGGCAAGGGGCCCTCGCCCGGCCTCGTCGACGCCGGCCACGGTGCGGTAGCCCCTCTCGCGCGCCCTGGCCAGGAAGGCGTCCAAGGAGGCCGCCTATTCCGTCTTTTCGGGGGCCTCCGCCTGCGGTTCGCCTTCGGGCAGGGCGGCGTCCGGCTGCGGGGATTCGGCGGCCCCTTCGGCCGGAACGTCGATCCCCTTCTTCCCGAGCCAGTCCTTCTTCTCGCGGATCCGGGCCTTCTTGCCCGACACCTTACGAAGGAAGAAGAGCTTCGCCCGGCGGACGTCCCCCTTCTTCTTCACGAGAATCTTCTCGATCAAAGGCGAGTGAAGCGGGAAGGTCCGCTCCACGCCGACGCCGTACGATTCCTTCCGGACCTTGAAGGTGGTGGAAGGCCCGTTCCGATGGAACCCGATGACGATCCCCTCGAAATACTGGACGCGCTCCTTCTCCCCTTCCCGGATCCGAAGGTAGACGCGCACCGTGTCCCCGGCGTGAAACGCCGGCAGCCCGGTACGCAGCTGCGATTTCGCCACTTCCGAAAGAAGATTGCTCATCACGAAAAACCCCTTTTTCGCAAATCGGTTCCCGAAACCTCCCAAGGAACGCAAGACTAGGTACTCTATTCCACCCCGCGCACGGGTGTCAACTCAACTTTTGCTCAGGTCGGGGCGCCGGGCGCGCGTACGGCGAATCCCCTCCTCGCGCCGCCACCTCTCGATCTCGGCATGGTTGCCGGACAGGAGCACGTCCGGAACCGCATACCCGCGGAACTCCCGGGGCCGGGTGTACTGGGGCCCCTCGAGCAGCCCGTCCTCGAACGAGTCCCGGCCGGGAGCCAGCGGGTCTCCGAGCACGCCGGGGACGAAGCGGACCACGGCGTCGATCAGCACGAGCGCGGCGAGCTCCCCGCCGGTAAGCACGTAATCCCCGATCGAGACTTCGAGGTCGGCAAGGTGGTCCGCCACCCGCTGGTCGACCCCTTCGTACCGACCGCATACGAGAATGAGATGCGGCTCGCCGGAGAGCCGGCGCGCCAGGCGATGGGTGAGGAGCTCGCCTTGGGGCGACAGGAGGATCGTCGTCCCCGTCCCGTGTCGCTCCCGGATCGACTCCACCCCGGCGAAGATCGGCTCGGGCTTCATCACCATCCCGCCGCCTCCGCCGTAAGGCGGCTCGTCGGTCACGCGATGTTTCCCCGACGCGAACTCGCGCAGGTCGTGCACCGCCAAGGCGAGCAGCCCGGCGTCCCTCGCCCGGCGAAGGATGCTGTGGTCGGCCGGCCCGGACAGCATCTCCGGAAACAGCGTGAGGACGTCGACGCGCATCCTACCACCCGTCCGGGGGGGCCGCCACAACCCGCCGCCCGGCGACGTCGACCTCGCGAATGAACGCGGACACCATCGGGAGGAGAGACTCCCCGTCTTCCCGCCGGACCACGAGCCAGGCGTGGGCGGGCCCCTCTTCGAGACCCGAGACTTCCCCGATCCGTTCTCCCGACGCTCCCACGACCGCGCAGCCGACCAGGTCGACCCAGTAATACTCGTCCTCGGCCGGCGGCGGCAACTCGCCGCGGAGGACGAAGACCCGGGCCCCGGACCAGCTCCGCGCGTCTTCGGGGGAATCGATGCCGGCGAGCGACAGAACGGCGAAGCCCCTGTGCGGCTGCGCCGCCCGCACCGGAAAATCGCGGATCCGTGTGCCGGCGCCGGGCCCGTCCGCGCAAAACCGGACGGTCCGCACGCCGGACAACCCGGAAGGATCCCCGGAATAGGGCTTCACCCGGACCTTCCCCGCCACGCCGCGCGGCCCCGCGACCCGTCCGACCTCCACCAGTCGGCCCGTCATCGAAGGTGTTCCCAAGCCGGTTTCGCAAGGCGGCCGAACCCCCTCGGGAGTTCCGGGGCGACGAACGACAAGCCGCCTAGGCGACCGCCTTCTTCTCCTTCTTCTCTTCGTGGAACTTCTTCATGATCCCCGCCTTCCGGAGGAGGCTCAAGACCGTCTCCGTGGGCTGTGCGCCGCGGTGCAGCCACTTGAGCGTACGCGGCTCGTCCACCAGGAACCGCGGGGGGTTCTCCTTCGGATCGTAGATTCCCACCTTCTCGATGTACCGGCCGTCCCGCGGGAACTGGGAATCGGCCACCACGACGCGGTAGGAGGGAAGCTTCTTCCTTCCCGTCCGCGTCAGACGAATCTTCACCGCCATTTTCTCACCTCCCGGATCGGTTCTTCCCTTACGTAACGATATCATGCGCCGGCATTAGGGCACCATTTCACAAGTACGGCAACAGAACCTTCTTCCGTCGTCGGAAGTCGCAACGTCGTCTTGGGCTCGTTGGCGGGCGGTGCTCGCCCGCAGCGCCTCCGAATGCGTTGCGGTATCGATGCATTGGAGGGCTTAGGAAAACGGCAGACCCCGTCGTCCCTTCTTCCCCCTGCCCTTCGAAAACCGTTTGAGCATCCCTTC
>CAYWOT010000092.1:0-8795 GCA_964459975.1 uncultured bacterium | reverse complement strand
CCGCTTCGAGACCCCCACCGCCTCCATCGGAATCCGCGGAACGTACTTCGCCGTCAAGACCGGGCAGCCCGTCTCGCGGTAACCGGACCACGCGCCCACTCCGAAGCGATTCCGTTGCGACGGGGAAGGAACCGCTGCGCCGCCCCGCCGCCGGAAAGAGACGCCGCGGAGCGGGAGGGCGCCGGCGGGCGACCTCGACCTTGTCGGCCATGCCCGCCTGCATGTCGCCGGGCCTGGCGGGCCCGCGAACCGGACCGTGCGCGCCTTGGTGAACGTCCCGATCGGGTGGCCAATCCCGCCACGCGCCACGTCGGCGCCGTTGCGGCCGAATTCCTAACGCCTCAAGCCCCGTACCGGAGGTAGGGCGTCCGCCGTTTCGCGAAGGCCCGCTCCTCCCGGATCCACTCCCTCTCCGCCTCGCGCCAGGTGCCGCCGCGATCGAGGATCTTCCGCTCCCGGGCGGAGCCGCACAAAAGGTCGAACGCGGGAACGTCCCGCACGAACTCATAGGGCACGTTCCGCCACCGGAAGCGTCCCGGGTTCTGCGACCGGACGGCCGCCACGCATGCGATGCCGGTGCGAAACGGTCGGAACGCCTCCCGGTCGGTCACGAAGATCTCGACGCCGCCGCACCGCGCGCCGGCATGCTTGTCCCAGGCGGGCACGAAGCTCGCCGGCCGGAACCGCACTCCCGGAAGCCGTTCTCCGGCCAAGGCGTCCGACAGTCGCCACGGGTCGACCCACGGCGCGCCGAACAGCTCGAACGGCCGCGTGGTACCGCGGCCCTCGCTTACGTTGGTCCCCTCGAACAGGCACGCACCCGGGTAAACCGCGGCGGTCTCGGGAGTCGGCATGTTGGGCGACGGGAAGACCCACGGCAGCCCGGTGTCCCGCTGGTACATTCCCCGCCTCCAGCCCCGGCAGGGTACGACCGTAAGAGCCAGGGTAAGTCTTCGTTCCTCCCGGTACAGCGCAGCGAGCTCGCCGACGGTCAGGCCGTGGCGGACCGCCACGTCGTGCGCGCCGCAGAAGCTCTCGAACCCCGGTCGCAGCGCCGGGCCTTCGACCGCCGCTCCGCCGATCGGATTCGGCCGGTCGAGCACAAAAAAACCCAGGTCCGCGCCCGCGGCGGCCTCCATGCAGCGCAGCATCGTGGCCTGATAGGTGTAGCAACGCGCGCCCACGTCCTGCAGGTCGAAGACGAGCGCGTCGAGTCCGCGCAGATGCTCCTCGCGGGGGCGCAGGGACGAGGCGCGGCTCCCGTACAACGAATACGCCGCCACGCCGGTTCGACGGTCGCGCTCGTGGTCCACCGCGGCCATGTATTGCGCATCGCCCCGGACTCCGTGTTCCGGACCGAACAGCGCCGCGAGCCGGACGCCGCGAGCCGCGCGGAGCAGGTCCGCGCCGTGCCGCAGGCGGCGGTCCACGGACGCCGGGTGGCAGACGTAGCCGACGGCGAGCCCCCGGAGCGGCGCAAACCGCGCCTCCACGAGGACGTCGAGACCGGAGGCCACCGGCTCCATGTTCTGCCGGGACGTCCGGCCCGCGCGACCGCCGGCTTCCGTCTTGCGCACCGCTGCCATGACGAGGGGGAAGATACCATATCGCCGGACGGCCGCGTTCGCCTTTCCTGCGGAACCGCAAGCGTCCGGCGGCCGAACCTTACGGAGGCGCCACGCCGGAGACCGCCATGAGGATGAACGGGTAGACGAGATCGCGCGTGCCGTTGAGCACGCGGATGTCTTTGGTCTTCCGGTTGTACACCACCATGGCCGGCGTTCCCCGGATATGGAACGCCTCCACGACGGAGCGGAAATACCGGATCCCGGCGCTCACGTCGGCGTAGTTCAGCGGGCGGTAGACGACCCCCAGCGGCGCAACCGCCTTCTGCACGTCCTCGGGGGTGGGCTCCTTCGTCCGCTCCGCGAGCTTCCGCAGCGCCTTCCGGATCTCCAGGTACTTGGCCTTGTCCCGGACGAGGAAGCTCAAGTTGTACGGAATGAAATTCATGCTCTCGGGATGCACGGGCATGTCGATGAAGAACAGCTTGGCCCGCTTCTCGATGGCGGGGTACGCCTTCGCCATCTCCGGCTCCGCCTTGCGGCAGGCGGGGCAGAACCAGTCCGTGAAGACGTAGACCTCGATATCGGATTTGGCGTTTCCGAGCGCCAGCGGGAGGTCGGCGGCGTGGGTCGTCGCGGGATTCCCCAGACCGAGAAAGGACACGTACGCGCCCGCGATCATGACCGCCGCAAGAACCGCTCCCCTGGACAGAAACCGCATCGCCTTTCCCCCTTCCGAGACCGGGCGCCTCCGCATCCCGACGAACGATCCGGAGGCGAGCGCAAGCCCCGCCGCCAGCACACAGAATGCCACACCGACGCAATACGGGCACCAACTTTTGATCACGGAATGCTGCACGTAAAGAAAGGTCGCTTCCGCGCCCCACGCGCCGGCGATCGCCGCATACAGGAGAACCCGGGCCGCCGTGCGCTTCCGAAGATGGAAGAGGACGACGCACGCCGCGAAGAACCCGGCTCCAAAGACGGGAAACGACATTCCGAAAATCGTCCAGTCGTAGGTCGCCGTGCATTGCTCGGTGCACACCCCGAGCGCCAGGAGCAGGGAAAGCACGAGGGCCGCTACAAGCGCGGCCCAGACCAGCCCCATCCAGATGCCGACGGTGCGTACCCTGCCGATGGCCATGAGGTCCCATTTTACCCGGGAATCGTCCGCCCGGGAAAGCCCCGCCCGGTCTCCCGACGGAGACGCCCCTCCGCGGCGGAATCGCCCGCTCCCCCGCAGCATCCCAAGTACGGCGCAAGTCCGGGCCTCGGTCGCCAGTCCGAACGGCGCCGGACGGGAGGGACCGTGGAGAAGCGGCAACTGGGAAACTCCGGGATTTCGATCGTCCCGCCCGCCTTGGGCGGCAACGTCTTCGGCTGGACGGCGGACGAGACGACCTCCTTTCGGATTCTCGACGCGTTTCGGGCGGGGGGGCTCAACTTCATCGATACGGCCGACGTCTACTCGAACTGGGTGCCGGGCCATCGGGGCGGCGAATCGGAGACGATTCTGGGCAAGTGGCTGAAGCGCAGCGGAGGGCGCGACAAGGTCGTGATCGCCACAAAGGTCGGGAAGGAGATGGGGCCGGACCGCAAGGGGCTCGGCGCCGCCTACATCGTGCGCGCCGTGGAGGACTCCCTCGCCCGCCTCCAGACTGACTACATCGACCTGTACCAGTCGCACGAGGACGACGCGGAAACGCCGCTCGACGAGACGCTCGGCGCCTTCGCGCAGCTGATCCGGGCGGGGAAGGTCCGGGCGATCGGCGCCTCGAACTACCGGGCGGAGCGCCTGGCCGACGCCCTCGAGGTCAGCCGGCGGCACGGTTACCCGCGTTACGAGAGCCTTCAACCGCCCTACAACCTCTACGACCGCGCCGAGTACGAGACGGCCCTCGAGCCCGTGTGCCGGGAAGCCGCCCTGGGCGTGCTCCCCTATTTCTCGCTGGCCAGCGGATTTCTCACCGGCAAGTACCGGTCCGTCGAGGATCTGGCCGACAGCGCGCGCGCCGAATTCGTCAAGCGGTACCTGGACGACCGGGGCTTCCGGATCCTTTCGGCGCTCGACGAGGCGGCCGAGCGGCTGCAGTCGACGCCGGCGCGCGTCGCACTCGCCTGGCTGCTCGCGCGTCCGACCGTCACGGCCCCGATCGCCAGCGCGACGAGCGTGGAGCAGCTCGGCGAACTCGTTGAAGCAGCGAACCTGTCGCTGGATCCGGCGTCGAGAAGGATGCTCGACAAAGCCAGCGCGTGACCTTTCGGAGGGCACCATGAGCTCCCTCGCCATCACGAGTCCGGCGTTCTCTCCGGGCGGGACGATCCCGGCCAAATACACCTGCGACGGCTCCGACGTCAATCCTCCCCTCTCCATCCGGGACGTTCCCGAGGGGACGGGGTCTCTCGCGCTGATCGTCGACGACCCGGATGCCCCGATGGGAACGTGGGTCCACTGGGTCGTCTGGAACATCGCTTCGGAGACCGCGGAGATCCCGGAGAACTCGGTGCCTCGGGGAGCCCTTCAGGGGACGAACGATTTCCGGAAGCAGGCCTACGGCGGCCCCTGCCCGCCTTCCGGCACCCATCGCTACTTCTTCAAGATCTACGCGCTCGACAGCGTCCCGGCCCTCAAGGCGGGGGCCACCAAGGCGCAGGTCGAGGAGGCGATGAAGGGGCACATCCTCGGGCACGCGGAGCTGATCGGGAGATACGGGCGAGCGTAACCGCCACTCGGGCGACCTCCCGGAGGTCGAGGCGCACCCGCCATGCCGCACGCCGGTTCCTTTCCATGACCCGACGACGCCGGCCCTGCCGAAGTTCCGCCGCCGTCCCGGGGCTCGCCGCCTCCGCGGTCGCCGCGGCCTGCCTCCTCGGGGCCGGCGCGGGGACGCGCCTCGGCTGGTGGGACTTTCGGTTCGGGTTCTCACTCCTCGCCGCGGCGGCCGTGCTGGGCATCGCCGGGGCCGTCTATTCCGCGGCCGCTGCGATCGTCGCATGGCGGCGCCGGGGCCACGCCGCGTTGGTCCTTGCCGTCGCCGGAATCCTCCTGGGAGCCGCGTCGTTCGGCGTGCCGGCCCACTGGTACCGCCTTGCGCAGCGCCTTCCGAAGATCCACGACATCACGACGGACACGCGCAACCCCCCGCGCTTCGTCGCCGTCCTCCCGCTGCGCAGGGGAGCCCCGGACGCGGCGACGTACGGCGGAGCGAAGATCGCGGCGAAGCAACAGGCGGCGTATCCGGACATCGTCCCGATCCGGGTTGACGTCCCGCCGGCGCGCGCGTTCGACTGCGCCCTGGCGGCGGCCCGACGGATGGGATGGCGGATCGTCGCGTCGGACCGGCCCGAAGGAAGGATCGAGGCGGTCGCCGTGACGCGCTGGTTCGGCTTCCGGGACGACGTCGTGATCCGCGTCTCGAGCGTGCCGCCGAGCGGAAGCCGCGTGGATATCCGCTCCGTCTCTCGGGTGGGAAAGAGCGATCTGGGCACGAACGCCCGCAGGATCCGGGCGTTCCGGACTCGGTTCGCCGACGCCGTTCGGTCGGGAGGGTCCTGACGGAGGATCGGGCGGCGACCGCCGCTTGCGCCGCCGGCCGTTCCGCGGTAGCGTGTCGGAGTCCATTTACATCGCAAGTCGGATCGGATACAGTGGGGCACCCGGCAACCCCGAACAGGAGGTGACGCCATGGAGCGCCTCAGGGAAACGCCGCTCATCGGCAGGCACCGGGAGCGCAACGCCCTTCTGGCCCCGTTCGGGGGCTGGAACATGCCCATCCAGTACGAGGGAATCCTCGCGGAACACCGCTGGTGCCGCGAGAAGGCCGCGCTGTTCGACGTCACCCACATGGGCGAGTTCCGCTACCGGGGCGACGTCGTCGCCGGCGGGCTCGAAAACGTCTTCACCATGTCCGTCGCCTCCATCCCGGAAGGCCGCTCGCGGTACGGGTTCCTCCTCAACGAAACCGGAGGGATCATCGACGACCTCATCGTCTTCCGCGTGGCGAAGGACGAGGTCATGATCGTCGTCAACGCCGCCACCACCGACAACGACTTCGCCGTCATCCGCTCCCGCCTTGCGGCGGGCGCCGACTTCGAGGACATCTCGGCCGCCACCGGCAAGCTCGATCCCCAGGGCCCTCTGGCCCGGGAGATCGTGACCGCCCTCCTCGGGCCGGAAGAGGTCGGCTCGCTCCGCTACTTTCGCTTTCTCCGAATGGACGTCCTCGGCGCGCCGGCGATCGTGAGCCGCACCGGCTACACCGGCGAGCTGGGGTACGAGATCTTCCTTCCCGCCGAAAAGGTCGTCGAGCTGTGGGACCGGCTTCTCGAAGACCCGCGCGTAAAGCCGGCGGGTTTGGGCGCGCGCGACCTGCTCCGCCTCGAGGTGGGCTACAGCCTCTACGGCAACGACCTCGACGAGACGATCAGCCCCCTGGAGGCCGGCCTGGAGGCGCACGTCAACTTCGACACGGAGTTCGTCGGCAAGGAGGCCCTGCTCGCACAGAAGGCAAAGGGACTGTCGCGGACCAAGATCGCCTATCGCGCCGGCTCGCGCCGCTCGCCCCGCCATCATTACGAGATCTGGAGCGCCTCCTCGCGCGTCGGCACGACCACGAGCGGCGGGTTCTCGCCGATGCTGGGCTGCGGCATCGGCCTCGGCCTGGTGACCCCGGGAGCAGCGCGGATGGGCACGCAGCTGACCGTCCGCCACGACGACGTCGCCATACCGGCGGAGGTCTGCGAGTTGCCGTTCTATCGGGGAGGTTCGGTTCGCGCGTGAGACACGGGTTGCCCATCCCTCACCCTTAAGGAGAAGCGGCATGGCCGACATGTATTTCACCAAGGAACACGAATGGGTAAAGACCGAAGGGAAAACCGCCACGGTCGGAATCACCGACTACGCGGCGCACCAGCTGGGGGACATCACGTTCGTCGAGCTTCCGCCCGCAGGCAAGACGGTCAAGCAGTTTGCGGTCCTCTGCGCCATCGAGTCGGTGAAGGCGGCGAGCGACGTCTACGCTCCGGTCTCGGGCACGGTCGTCGGCATAAACGAGGCGCTTTCCGACCGTCCGGAGATCGTCAACGAGTCGCCCGAGGACGCGGCGTGGATGGCGCGCCTGGAAATGACGGACCCCGCGGAAGTCGCGAACCTGATGACCCGGCAGCAGTACGACGAGTACTGCAAGGGGCTCTAAAAGCCATGCGCTTCACCCCGCACACTCCCGACGAGGTCCGGGAAATGCTCGCCGCCGTCGGCGTCGAAGCCGTGGGCGACCTGTTCCGTTCGATTCCCCCGGCGTTGCGGGCCGCATCGTTCGCCCTCCCGGAAGGTCTGTCGGAGTTCGAAGTGCTCGACCACGTCCGCAGGCTGGCGGACCGCAACACCGCCGTCGTCTCCTTCGTCGGGGGCGGGTACTACGATCACCTGATTCCGGCGGCGGTGGACCACATGGCCGGCCGCAGCGAGTTCTACACCGCCTACACCCCTTACCAGCCGGAGACGTCCCAAGGGAGCCTCCAGGCGCTCTTCGAGTACCAGACGGCCATCTGCCGCCTGACCGGGCTCGCCTCCTCGAACGCCTCCCTCTACGACGGAGGCACGGCGCTGGCCGAGGCGGCGATGATGGCCCTGCGGATCACCGGCCGCGACCGGCTGATCGTGGACGGGGCGGTCAACCCCTTCTACCGGCGGATCGTGCGGACCTACCTCTCGAACCTCCCGGTGGAGGTCGTGGAGCTGCCGCCGGTGCGCGGAACGCTCGACCGCGAGCGGCTCTCCCGGGAGCTGAACGACCGGTGCGCCGCCGTGCTGGTGCAGAATCCCACCTTTTTCGGCTGCGTGTCCGATTACGGCGCCGTGGCGGAGGAGGCGCACAAGTGCGGCGCGCTCCTCGTTTCGGCCGTCTACGCGGTGGCCTTGGGCCTGCTCAAGGCGCCCGCCGAGATGAACGTGGACATCGCCGTCGGCGACGGGCAGTGCCTCGGAAATCCCGTCTCCTTCGGCGGGCCCGCATTCGGGTTCCTGGCCGCGGCCAAACCGTATATCCGGAACGTGCCCGGCCGGATCGTCGGCGAGACCGTCGACCGCCAGGGACGGCGCGGCTTCGTCCTGACCCTCCAGGCGCGAGAGCAGCACATCAAGCGCCACAAGGCGACTTCCAACATCTGCACCAACCAGAGCCTGTGCGCCCTTCGCGGCCTGATCTTCCTCGCGATGCTGGGCAAGGACGGCCTCGCGGAGCTCGCGAGCCGAAACCGCGACAAGGCCGAGTACGCCAAGTCGGCGCTCACCGCCGTGCGGGGAGTGACGGACCTGTGCGCGGCGCCGACCTTCAACGAGTTCGCCGTCGGTCTTCCCCGCCCCGCCGACGAAGTAGTCGCCGCCCTGCTTGCGCGCGGAACGGCGGCGGGCGTGCCGCTCGGTCCGTACTACCCGGGGCACGAGAACGCCCTCGTCGTCACGGTGACGGAAAAGCGGACCCGGACCGAGATCGACCGGCTGGCCCGCGACTTGGAGGCTGTCCTATGGAGCTGATCTTCGAGAAATCGGTCGCGGGCCGGCGCGGTTCGCGCCTCCCTGCGGGGGACGTCCCGCAGGCCGCGCCGCTGGCGGGCGAATTCCTGCGGACCGAGCCCGCCGCGCTTCCCGAGCTGTCCGAGCTGGACGTGGTGCGCCACTTCACCGGGCTGTCGCGCCGCAACGTCGGGGTCGACACCACCTTCTACCCCCTCGGTTCGTGCACCATGAAATACAACCCCAAGGCGATGGAAGAAGCGGGCCGGCTGTTCACGCCGTTCCACCCGATGGTCGCCCTGCTGCCCGGGGGGGAAGCGGTCGTCCAGGGATCGCTGTCCGTCCTTCATCATACCGGCGAGCTGCTCAAGGAGATCACCGGGATGGACGCGGTGACCTGCCAGCCGCTGGCGGGGGCCCACGGCGAGCTGACCGGCATCATGCTGATCGCCGCCTACCACAAGACGAAGGGAAACCGGAAGCGGTACGTCATCGTCCCGGACTCGTCCCACGGCACGAATCCGGCCTCCGCGGCCATGGCCGGCTACGAGATCGTCACGGTGCCCACCGCCGCCTACGGCGTGGACACCATCGAAACGGGCACCACGCTCGCAGTCGCCATGGAGGCGGGACTGGCGGCCTTTGGCGACCGCAAGCGGGCCATCGAGCTGATGCACGAGATAGGAAGGGGAACGCCTCTCGGCCGCATCCTGGCC
>CAYWOT010000091.1:0-8860 GCA_964459975.1 uncultured bacterium | reverse complement strand
CGAGAGCCACAACCGGTCGTGGAACTGCGGTGCGGAAGGGCCCTCCGACGACCCCGAGGTGGCCGCCCTCCGGAAGCGCCAGAAGCGGAACTTTCTCGTGACGCTGCTCCTTTCCCAGGGCGTTCCCATGCTGCTCGGGGGCGACGAGATCGGCCGCACGCAGCGCGGCAACAACAACGCCTACTGCCAGGACAACGAGATCTCGTGGTACGACTGGGAGGGCGCGGACGAAGAGCTGCTGGCCTTCTGCCGGCGGCTGATCCGCTGCCGCAGCGAGCACCCCGTCTTCCGGCGAAGGCGCTGGTTCCACGGGCGGCCGATCCACGGCAGCGAGGTCAAGGACATCGCGTGGTTCACGCCCGAGGGCGCGCAGATGGCCGAGGAGGACTGGGGCCAGGGGTCCGCCAAGTCGCTCGGGGTCTTCCTGAACGGAGCCACCATCCCCAATCCCAATCCACACGGCGAGCCGGTCGTCGACGACAACTTCTACGTGATGTTCCACGCCCACCACGAGCCGCTTCCGTTCACGCTTCCGGGCACCGACTGGGGAACGGCCTGGCGGAAGGAGCTCGACACGGAGACCGGCTGGACGGAGCAGGAAGAGTCGTACAAGGCGGGGGATTCGCTCACCGTTCACCCGCGCTCGATCGTGGTGCTTCGGCACGCCCCTTGACCCGGCGCTCGGGTCGAACCGGCGCGCCGCGGCTTTATCGAGGAACCGCGTCCGCCGTCATGCGGTGCCGAGCGTTTCCCGGACCTTCTGCGCCAGCGCCAGCGGGGTGTAGGGTTTGGCGATGAACGACACCTCCTCGTCGACGATGCCGTGACGCGAGATCGTATCGTCCGTGTACCCCGACATGAACAGGACCTTGATGTCCGGCTGATGGAGGACGAGCTGCTCCGCGAGCTCGCTTCCGTTCATCCCCGGCATCACCACGTCGGTGAGCAGCAGGTCGATCCGGCCGCCGTTCTCTTGCGCCGCCGCGAGAGCCTCGGCCCCGTTGCCGGCCTGCAGCACCCGGTACCCGAGCTGCTCCAGGATCCGGACGCACAGGCTCCTCAGGATCTCCTCGTCCTCCACCAGCAGGATGGTCTCCGCGCCGCGGAGGGGACCCATTGCCCGGTCGCCGCTCTTCGCCTTGGCGGCCTCCTCTTCCTCGACCCGCGGAAGGTGGATCCGGACGCTCGTCCCGGCGCCCACCTCGGAGTCCACCTCGATCGCGCCGCCCGCCTGTTCCACGATGCCGTAGGCCATCGCAAGGCCGAGCCCCGTCCCGCTCCCCGTCTTCTTCGTCGTGAAAAACGGCTCGAACACGTGGGTCCGCACCTCCTCGGGCATCCCGGTCCCCGTGTCGCGTACCGACAGCGTCACGTACCGCCCCGCCTTGAGCGACGGGTGCCGCGCGCAGTACTCCTCCCCCAGGTCCGCGTTCGCCGTCTCGATCATGATCTTCCCCCCGTCCGGCATCGCGTCCCGCGCGTTCACCGCCAGGTTCATCAGGATCTGCTGGAACTGACCCGGGTCCACCTTTACCGCACCCAGAGCGCGGCCCGTCACCGCCTGCAGTTCGATGTCCTCCCCGATCAGGCGGGTCAACATCTTGTGCATCTCCGCCACCAGATGGTCCAGGTACACGACCTTCGGCTCCACCATCTGCTTCCGTGAAAACGCCAGCAGCTGCTGCGTCAGCGTCGCCGCCCGCTCCCCCGCCCGGCGGATTTCCGCCACGTCCCCGTGGAGGGGCGAGTCCGCGTCGATCTTCTGGAGCAGCAACTGGCAGTACCCGTTGATCGCCGTCAGCAGGTTGTTGAAATCGTGCGCCACGCCCCCCGCCAGCCGCCCCACCGCCTCCATCTTCATCGCCTGAAGAAGCTGCGCCTGAAGCTTCTCCTTCTCCGCCTCCGCAGCTTTCCGGTCGGTGATGTCGCGCCAGATGCAGTGGTAGACGGGCTTCCCGCCGATCAAGAAGTGCTGCGCCTTGACATGCACGTCGCGCCGGTCCCCGCCCTTGGCGCGATGAACCGTCTCGAACTCGTCGTATCCGGTCTCGATGACCTTCCGAATGTGGGCGGCGACCCTCTCGGGGCTCTCCAACGTCTCGATGTCGGAGATCCGGAGCCGGGCGAATTCCTCCGGCGAATATCCGAGCTGCGCGCACGCCTGCTGGTTGAAGTCGATCGGGGCTGCGGTGTCGGGGTCGACGATCACGATCCCGTCCGCACTGTAATCGAAGATGGAGCGATACCGCGCCTCGCTTTCCTTGAGCGCCTCCTCCGAGCGCTTGCGCTCCGTGATGTCGCGAAACGACCACAGCCTGCCGTTGACGGCCCCGTTGTCCATCATCGGCACGGAATACCGCTCGAACACGCGGCCGTCCTTGAAGAGGATCGTATCGTAGGCGGGATCCGGGGTGCCCCAGAGCTGTTCGATCCTCGCGAGGAAGCCGTCGGGGTCGACCAGCTGGTCCAGCACGAACGCCCGCAGCACGTCGTTATCTCCCCCATCCGCGGTCGTCTGCGGGATCCGCCACAAATCGAGGAATCGCTTGTTCAAGAAGACGACCGTCGAGGAGGCGTTCACGGCCAGAATGCCGTCGTTCGTGGATTCGAGGATGACCCGAAGGCGCTCCTGGCGCTCCCGCAGCGCTTCCTCCGCTTTTTTGCGTTCCGTGATGTCCTGGATGTGCGTAATGAAGACCAGCGGCGCGCCGTCATCGCCACGCAACAGGGATGACCGTACGATCCCCCATAGAACCTGACCGGATTTCCGGAGATACCGCTTCTCCAGAGACTCGGGCACCTCTTCGCCCGACAGAATCTTGCCGACCCATTCCCGGCTGGCGTCCCGATCCTCCGGATGCGTCACGTCCAGGAAGGACAGAGAGAGCAGCTCGCTCTCCGGACGCTCGAGCATGAGGCAAAACGCATTGTTGACGCCGAGAAAGCGGCCCTCCGGGCTCACGAGGCACATCCCGACCGGCGCTCCCTCGAAGGCGGATTGGAACAGTTCGTTCGTCCACCCGAGAGCCGCGAGGCGTTGCATTACATCACCCCCCCTCAGGAATCGCTCGCATGATCCATTTCGGGGGAATGTGGGGGAAACTTCAACGTTTTTTTTAGACGCGGCGCGCGAAAACAGCACGCGCTTGACGGGACCGGATCGCGTGAGGGACCGTCTACCGCGGCGAAGGGCGGGCGACGATCTCGCGCCAGACCCCCTCCCGCCGCACGTCGATGATCTCGAGGCCTCCGCGACGTACGTTGTCCTCCGTGCGCCGGTTGATCTCGGGCCCGATGAGCCGCCGGATCAGCGGCGCCAGCCGGTCGAAGAACCAGCCCAGGACCCTGCCGGAGGGCCGCACGTGTTCGAGCAACAGCACCCGCCCGTCGGGTCTCACGACCCGGCGGACCTCCGAAAATCCCCGGACGGGATCCTCGACCGAGCAGAAGACGCACGTAGCCGTCACGGTATCGAAGCTCGCGTCCGGAAACGGCAGGTACTCGACGTCGGCCTGCTCCAGAACCGCGGCGGAGCCCAGGCGGCGCGACCGACGGTGCGCCCGCTCCAGCATGCGTCCCGAGACATCGATGCCCGTCAGCTCGACCTCCGGAGGATAAAGCGACAGGTTGCGCCCGGTGCCCACGCCGACTTCCAGCGTCCGGCCCCGCGCTCGTCCGAGCACGCGCCGGCGCCTGCGCAACCCGCCCATCCACTCCATCGGCTCGGTCACGATGTCGTAGACGGCCGCGATCCGGTCGTAACGCCGGCCGATCTTGCTCTCGGCATGTTCAAGCTCGCGATTCGCTCTCGTCTCCTCCACCGGCTTTCGCTCCGCCATCATGTCATCCTCGCGCACCCGGTCGCCGAACACCGGGGTTCGGCTCCGGCCTCGGTCGGCCGCGCGGGAGCTTCTCCTGCGGGGAAGAAGCCGCCTCCCCGGACTCCCTCTATTTGGATGATCCCTTCGGCAATCGGCATTCATGTTCCAGTGGCCGGGCGGCAAAGCAACGACACGATCGGGAAGGCAGCTTTCTCTCCGGAATATCGCCCGGAACTACGGAATGTCGCGAGCGGGGCCGCCATCAGGTTTTTCCCGGCGGATCGCCTCCGCGGAAACTTCGACGTATACTGCTTCCTCGACACGGACATCTCCGGGGTCCCGCACGATCACCCTACCGGCTGACTGTGAAACAAACGGGCCTACGGGAGAACGATGACCCACGCCAGTGACAACGAACCGTGCATGTTGTGCAATGCATGCAGGGATGACCGCCGAAGAAAGGTATTGCATCTTACCGGCGAAGGCGGAACACCGCTCTGTAAGTCAAAGCGTACGGAATACCCGCTGGTCGAAGGCCGCTTTGAAGTGTGGGTCGATGCCGGGAATCGGTGCAAGGCCTGCGCCAGGATGGTCGCGAAGAACCTCGACCCCGATTGGGAGAAGAAACGTCGCCGGTAGTTCGGGATCCCGGCGGAAAAAGCCGACCCTTCCCGGGATGAAGGTCGGCTTTCGCGAGCGCTTGGCGAACGCGGTCGCATGGAAGTCGATCCGGGGGTGACGCGCCGTTCGAGGTGGCGTTTCTTGGGCATCTGACACGCCGGGAAAAGGCGTGCATGATAGGGGTGGATGCCGACGAAGGAGCGGCCACGCCTCATGAGCTGGAAGAGAAACGTCTTGCTCGGCTGCGCGGGAGTCCTGGGACTCGTCGCCGCGCTCCTTGTCGCCCTCCTGGCGTCCGCCCCCTGGTGGATCCGGCTGGAACCGGTCAAGGAGAGGATCGTTGCCGACGCCTCCCGCGCCCTCGGGGGAACCATCGCGTACGCAAGCCTGGAGCTGTCCTACTTCCCACGCCCGCAGGTCGTGCTCCGCAAACTGGAGTTCTCAATCCCGGGGAAGGCCTCTGGGAAGGTCAAAACCCTAGCCATCTATCCTTCGGTCTCCGCGCTGTTCCGCGGGGGCTACCCCGTAGCAAGCCTGAATGCCGAAGAACCCGATATCGAGGTCTCGCTGCCCGAGAAACCGGAGCCCCCGCCAACGCTTGCGGAGACTCGGGGAAAGATCGATCGGCTGCTTGCCGGCCTCGCGGCGAACGCCCCTTCGCTCGCGGTCGAGGTGAGCCAGGGGCGCCTCCTCCTGTCACGCCGGGGCCGCGTCCTCCACGCGTTCCGGAACCTGAACGCGCGGGCCTGGCTCCCGCCGGAGACCGCCCGCTTCGAGGTCACCTGTGCCTCGGACCTCTGGGAAAGCCTGTCGGGGAGCGGGAGCCTCGAGCCGAAGGGGCTTTCCGGTCGGGGGAAAACCGAAATCGAAGGACTGGAACTGGAGGCGATATCGCGCATCCTCCCCGCCGACTTCCCGCCCGTCGCCTACGGAGGACGGGCGAACCTGGGCATCTCCTTTGCCACCGCCGGGCTGCGCTCGCTCGACGCGGGGGTGCACGGCTCCGTTCCCTCCCTTTCCCTGCGCCGAGGGACGCGAACCTTCGCCGTCAAGGGCATCGAAGTCCAGGGAACGGTGCACCTGGAAGAAGAGGGGAAGACGGCGGTCTCCCTTTCCCGGGTTGCCGCGGGATTTCCCCCGCTGCGCGCAAAAGGGAATTTCCTGCTGGACAAGGAGGCGCAGAGGGCCGAGCTCGCGGTGCGCGACGGTGACCTCGACCTGACCGCATTGCGGCACGCACTTCTCGCACTGGGGGGAGACATCGTCCCCCTTCGCAAGGTGCTTGCCCACGTCCGGGGCGGAAGGCTCTCCTCGTTTTCGCTCGAAAACCGGGGAAAGACGGCATCCGACCTGGGTACGGTCATGCGATACGAGGGAAAGGGAACGTACACGGACGGGGCAATCGCCGTCCCGGCGGCGAAGCTTTCCTTCGATGCGGTGCGGGCGGACCTCGCGCTATCCCGCGGGATCCTCAGGGCAAAGCGGATCCGGGCGCGGGAGGGAAGCGCCGTCGTGGAAGACGGGAGCCTGGCGCTCGGCGTCACGGGAAGGGGCGGGGTGTTCCGGGCGGACGGGCGGGTCACGGCAGACGCTTCGGAGATCCTGCCGCTCGCGAAGCGGTTCGCAAAGCGCCCCGCGTTCGCGGACGAGCTCTCCGGGATCGACAACGTGCAGGGCCGCGCGGAGGGGCGGCTTACCCTGGGAGGTCGACTGGATTCGATCCGGCTTATGCGGGTGGAAGCGACCGGCCTGCACCTGTCCGGCCGCTATCGGAGAATCCCGTACCCGATCGAATTGCAGACAGGCCGGTTTCTCTACGAGGGGGACAGAATCGCCTTGGGCGACCTGGCCGGCAGGATCGGGAGCTCCGCATTTTCCGGGGTCGCCGCCCGGGTGCGCATCCGGGAACCGGCTGCGCTCGAAGCACTGTCCGGCCGGATCACCGCCAGGCTGGAAGAGGTTGGCCCCTGGGTCTTCTCCTTCCCGGGGATGGAGGCGGCACGGAAAGCGATCCCGGAGCTTGCGGGAACGGTCGAGCTGTCGGTCGCCGACGTATCGGGGCCGATCGCGCGCCCGCGGGAGTGGCGATACGAAGCGACGGGCTCGGTGAAATCGCTTCGCTTGTCCGCGGACCGCCTCCCGGGCCCGGTGGAGGCCGCCGCGGGGGAGTTCCGCATCGACGCCGAATCGATCTCGGTCCGCAAGCTTGCGGCGCGGATCCTGGACGCCGACGTGCAGGTCTCGGGAACGCTCACCGGTTACCGGAAGGGGCTTCCGAAAATCGAGGCGTCCCTCTCCGGCACCGCGGGAGAGACCGCGATCGGATGGGTGTGGAAGGAGGCGCGCATCCCCGCGGGGCTTGCCCCCCGCGCGCCGGTCGCGATATCGGAGGCGAAGGTCACGGTGGACCGGAACGGAGGCCCCGCCGTATCGACGTCGGGGGCGTTCCGCGTGGCGGACGGCCCGGAGGTTTCCCTCGACCTGCGGAAGCGTCCGGGAGAACTCGACATCCGCAGGCTCGTCATCCGGGACGCGGAATCGACCGCCCGGACGGCCATCCGGCTGAAAAACCGGGAACTCGAAGTGACTTTCGCGGGCAGCCTCTCCAAGACGACCCTGAACCGGATCTTCCGGCGCGGCCGGCGGCCTCAAGGATGGATCGGCGGCGACATCCGCGTGCAGGTCCCGCTCGACCGGCCGGAGCATTTCCGGGCGCAGGGGCGTCTCGAGGCGAAGGAGATCCACCTTCCGAGGCTCCTGGGGCCGCTGTCCGTCGATCGGCTTTCGCTGACCGCGGCGGGCGACCGCGTCACCGTGGCCTCCTCGGCGCTGCAGTGGGGAGAGACGCGCTTCTCGCTTACGGGCGATGCCACCGCCGCGGCGGGAGGGGTTCATCTCGACATGGACCTTTCCTCGGACGGGATCGTCTGGGACAACCTGGCAAAGACCCTGCCGGCGAAGGGGAACATGCCCCCGGATTGGTGGCCCCTGCCGGTGACGGGCACGGTGAGGGCGTCCACGTCATCCTTTACCTATCGGAGGTTCACCTGGAAGCCGGCCCGTGTCGATTTCCTTTTCGGGAAGGAAGGCGTCACCGCGGCGGTCCGGGACGCCGACCTGTGCGGCGTCGCCACGACGGGCGTCGTCACGTTCACCCCGGCGGAAATCGCGCTCGACATCCACGGCGCCTCGGCCGGCCATGGGATCGACGAGACCCTCGCCTGCATCCGACACGCGCGCATCGCCATGACGGGGACGTACAGGATCGACGTGCACCTCTCGGGCAGGGGAAAGCCGGGTGAGCTGGGTCGTGCGATCGAGGGCACGGTGGCTTTCCGGGCGGAAGACGGCCGGATCGACAAGTTGGACCTGCTGTCGAAGCTCCTGGCCCTGCTGAACGTCACGCAGGTGTTCGTCGGGAAGCTCCCGGACCTGGGGGAGAAGGGGTTCGCCTACCATTCCGCGACCGTCAAGGGGCGCGTGAAGGACGGGAAGCTTAAGGTCCGGTGGGCAAGGCTCGACGCCGCGTCGATGAACCTTACGGCCACCGGGGAGTACGACATTCCGGCCGACGAGTTGAGCCTCACGGTCCTGGCTTCCCCCCTGAAGACGATCGACACGATCATCCGGAAGATCCCCGTCGTCCGGTATATCCTCCGGGGGTCGCTCGTCGCGGTCCCCATCCGGGTGACGGGAAAGCTTGACGACCCGACGGTCTTCGTACTCTCCCCCGCCGCGCTCGGCTCCCAGGTGTTGGGGATCTTCGAACGGACCCTCAAGGCCCCCATCCGGCTGTTCCAGCCCCGCAGACGATAAATTCGTTTACCCGGAAATTTCCGAACCGGCTTGCGACAATCGCATCCCTTCACCCGAAGACTTTCGGATTGGCAGGTCAAGCGCCTCCCCATAAATGACCTTTCCCCTCCAGATCCACTGACGGTAGACTCTTGCCAGGATCACCGGGCAACGGCGATGCGGTCCGGCAAATAGCGACGCCAACCGATTTGCGTCCCGTGAGGCAGCCCACGCTTCCGTTCAGGGGAGCGCGTGGCAGTTCCTGGATCCGGGCCCGATTCGGAAGTACAGCTGCCGCGAATGGGAGACCGGACCCGGCGCATCTTATCCAATAGAAAGCGGATTCCATGCCGGAGGAAAGACGGAGGACTGACGATGACAAGCGAGCTGGAACGCGCCGTGTTTGCCGGCGGTTGTTTCTGGGGAATGCAGGACCTGATCCGCAAGCTGCCCGGCGTAATCCACACCCGCGTCGGATACACGGGCGGCGACGTGCCGAACGCGACCTATCGCAACCATGGATCCCACGCCGAGGCCATCGAGATCGAATTCGACCCGAAACGCATCAGCTACCGCGAACTACTGGAGTTCTTCTTCCAGATCCACGATCCGACCACGTTGAA
>CAYWOT010000090.1:0-8957 GCA_964459975.1 uncultured bacterium | reverse complement strand
CGGAACGGTGAACACCGCGGTGTATGCCACGCCGCATCGGACGGGCGGCCACACCGTGGCCTGGGCGATGACCGAGGGGCGTACCTACCGGAACCTCCTGGCGAACCCGAACGCCTCCTACCTGTACGTCGCTCCGGGCGACGGGTCCCAGGGAACGCGTTTTACGCTGCGGGTCCGGGAGATCCGCGACTCCGGGGACGTTCTGGACACCATTCGGTCCCGTGCGAAGACGACGTCGGGAGAAGGGGCGGCCAAGGCGCTCCGCTACGTCGCTTTTTTCGACATCGTCGAGGAGAGGCCTCTCGTGTGACCTGCAGGCGGGGCCGGGTGCCAGGGGTCCCGCCGCCGCAAAACGGGGGTTTCCTTGGACCTTGCACGTTTCTGCGCCGCCACCCTTGCGGGATTGTCCGTTCTTTTCGCAGGCCTTCCTTCCTTCTGCGGGTCCTTCCCGCACCTCAAGTCGATCCGCCTGCCGCCGGGCTTCTCGATCGATCTGTACGCGGACGACGTTCCCGGCGCGCGCTCGCTTACGCTGGGCGAAAGGGGAACCGTCTTCGTCGGAACGCGGGGGGAGGGGCGGGTCTATGCGCTCGTCGACCGCGACGGCGACCGGAAGGCGGACCGCGTGTACGTGGTCGCCGAGGGCCTCGACAGTCCGAACGGGGTGGCGTTTCGGGCCGGGGCGTTGTACGTGGCCGAGATCAGCCGGATTCTGCGATTCGACGGGATCGAAAGCCGCCTCGCGGACCCCGGCAAACCCGTGGTTGTGAACGACCGCTTTCCGCACGACGCCCATCACGGCTGGAAGTTCATCGCGTTCGGGCCGGATGGGCTTCTCTACGTTCCGGTGGGAGCTCCCTGCAACGTCTGCGAGGTGCACGATCCGTACGGGACGATCCAGCGAATGCGGCCGGACGGCACCGCCATGGAGACCTTCGCGCGCGGCATCCGGAATACGGTCGGTTTCGCCTGGGCTCCGGATACCGGGGACCTCTGGTTCACGGACAACGGCCGGGACTGGCTCGGCGACGACCTGCCGCCGGACGAGCTGAACCACGCTCCCGTCAAAGGATTGGATTTCGGCTTTCCCTACGTGTACGGGAACGGCGTCCCCGATCCGAAATTCGGAACGCGGAGGCCGGCCGGGGTGCGGTTCGTGCCCCCGGTGCAGGAGCTCGGGCCGCACGTGGCCGCCCTCGGCATGCGCTTCTACACGGGCGCGATGTTCCCCGAGAGGTTCCGGAAGCAGGTCGTCATCGCGGAACACGGCTCCTGGAACCGGAGCACGCCGATCGGGTACCGCGTGACCGTCGTCACGCTTGCGGACGGGCGGTCCACGGGGTACGAGGTCTTCGCGTCGGGGTGGCTTGCTCCGGGCGGGGCTTGGGGACGCCCGGTGGACGTTCTCGTGATGCCGGACGGGGCGCTGCTCGTCTCGGACGACCGGGCCGGGGCGGTCTACCGGATCCGCTATGGGGGGAAGGGTGCGGAACCGCGGTCCCGCTGACGTTCCGGCGGCCGCCCGACGCCGCGAGGATCGGGCGGCGGCAAAAAAGTCTTGGCGGGAGACAAATCCGGATTAGAATTGGAGGGCATGTGTTCGCGCGCCTCACGAGGGAGGACGGGAAGCCCGGGAAGGCGAGGGGCGTTGTGCGTCCTCGGCCTGGTCTTCTGCCTCGCCGCGTTTTCGGCGGGGTGCCGGCCCTCTCCCGCAAAGGACCTCAAGATCGGCCTCATCACTCCGCTGTCGGGGGATGTCAAGACGTTTGGGGTGTCGGTCAAGAACGCGTTCGGAATGGCGGTGGAGGAGGCCAACGCCAAGGGCGGCATCGAGGGACGGAAGATCGATCCGATCATCGTGGATGACCGCAACGACCCCACCGAGGCGAGCAACGCGGCGATCCTCCTCATAAACCAGTATCACGTGAAGGCGATCGTCGGCTCCGTCACGTCGAAGACCACCATCCCGGTATCCGACGTGGCCCAGAGCTTCCGGATTCCCACGATCACGGGCACCGCGACCAACCCCAAGGTGACCGTCGCGGACGGGAAGCGAAAGGACTTCGTCTTTCGCGCGTGCTACACCGACTCCTTCCAGGGAAGGGTCATGGCGACGTTCGCGCGGGGCACCCTCCATGCTTCGCGCGCGGCCGTGCTCTACGACGCGTCCAACGACTATTCCAAGGGCATCGCCGAAGTGTTCCGGAACGCCTTCCTGCGGTCCGGGGGGAAGGTGACGAACTACGAGTCGTACGGGAAGGACGACGTCGACTTCTCGGCGCTGCTCACCAAAGTGAAGGCCGGAAGCCCTGACGTCCTGTTTCTGCCGGACTATTACAACAAGGTCGGGCTGATCGCGAAGCAGGCCCGGGAACAGGGTGTGAAGGCCACGCTGATCGGGCCGGACGGGTGGGATTCGCCGGAGCTGGTCAAGGTCGCCGGGGACGCGATCGAGGGCGGGTACTTTTCCAACCATTACTCTCCGGAGGACACGCGTCCCGCGGTCGTGAACTGGGTGACCCGGTACCGCGAGCGGTTCGGGCAGACGCCCGATGCCCTGGGGACGCTCGCGTACGACGCCACCAACATGCTGTTCGAGGCGATTCGGCGGGCGAAGAGCACCGACCCGGAGAAGATCCGGGACGCTCTGGCTTCCCTTCGCGGGTTCCAGGGAGTCACCGGGACGATCACGATGGACCAGGACGGAAATCCCGTCAAGAGCGCCGTCATCATCCGGATCCAGGACGGGAAGCAGAGATTCTACCGGCTCGTCACGCCTTGAGTTCCCGCCGCGGGGAGCGGACCGTCCGGCGGGCGCCCCGAGCGTCCTCCGCGCGTCCCTTCGCGTTTCCGTCGCGCACGGGGAAGGCGTAGATTTTCGCCCATGGACTATTTTCTCCAGCAGCTCATCAACGGTCTGCAGCTCGGATTCGTGTACGCCCTGATCGCGCTCGGCTACACCATGGTCTACGGGATCGTGCGGCTGATCAACTTCGCCCACGGCGACGTCTTCATGATCGGCGCGTTCATCGGGCTGTATGCGATCGAGCGGTTCCACCTCCCGCTGGCGGCCGTGTTCGCCGCGGCGGTCGTCGGGTGCACGGTCCTCGCCGTGGTCATCGAGCGGCTGGCGTACCGCCCCCTGCGGCAGGCGCCCAAGATCGCGTCCCTGATCACGGCGATCGGGGTGTCGCTGTTCCTCGAGTATTTCACGAGCCTGCGGCAGGTCTTCGGGCCGAACTTCTATTCCTTCCCCCGCCCGTTCGCCGTCGTGGGATGGGAGGCCGCGGGGATCCGCGTCACCAACATCGAGGCGGTCATCTTCGGCGTGACCGTGGCGTGCCTTCTGCTCCTGCAGTACATCGTGTTCCGGACGAAGGTGGGACGGGCCATGCGGGCCGTCTCGTACGACCCGGTCACCGCCGGACTCATGGGGGTCGACGTCAACGCCGTCATTTCGTTCACCTTCGGCCTCGGAGCGGCGCGGGCGGGGGTGGGCGGGGTGCTGTGCGGGATCGCGTACCCCCAGGTCAACACCTTCATGGGCGTCATGCCCGGCCTCAAGGCCTTCACAGCCGCCGTTCTGGGAGGAATCGGCAACATTCCGGGGGCGGTCCTGGGGGCGCTCATCATGGGCCAGTCGGAGACGATGGTCGCCGCCTACCTCTCCTCGACCTACCGGGACGGTATCGCGTTCCTTCTTCTCATTCTGGTGCTCCTGTGGAAGCCCACGGGGATCCTGGGGGCTTCCCGGACCGAGAAGGTGTAGAGGGGGAACGCATTGGGGCGCTTTCGCCACCTGACCCGCGTTCTCGCCGCGGCCGCACTCGCGGCGGGAGCCGTTTCGCTGCTCGCGGCCGCCGGGATCCTCAACGCGTACTGGGTCCGGATCTTCGAACTCGCGTGCGTCATCGCCATTTCGGCGCTGGGCCTCAACGTCATCTACGGATACGCGGGGCTGTTCTCCCTCGGGCACGCCGCGTTCTACGGAATCGGCGCCTATACCGCGGCCTACGTCATGAAGGCGTACGGCGGACATTCCGAGGCGGCGTTTTTCGCCGCGCTGCTGGCCGGGGGCGGGGCGGCGGCGTCGGTTGCGTATCTCATCGGACTGCCCACCCTGCGGCTCACGTCCGACTACCTGGGCATCGCCACGCTCGGTTTCGGGATCATCATGACCGTGATCTTCAACAATTCCGACAGTTTTCTCCCGGAGTTGGGCGGCGCGCGCGGGATGACCGGCATCGCGCCGATGACGACGGTCCCCTGGGTCCTCGTTCTTCTGGCGGCCTCCGTAGTGATTGTCCGGAACGCGATGCACTCGAGCTACGGACGGGCCGTCCTCGCGATCCGGGAAGACGAGATCGCGGCCGAAACGATGGGAATCGACACCTTCCGTTACAAGATGGCGGGCTTCGTGACCGGGTGCGCGTTCGCGGGAGTGGCCGGCGGCCTGTACGCGCACCTGTACACCTTTCTTCACCCGAGCAATTTCGGCTTCTTCAAGTCGATCGACGTCCTCGTCATCGTGGTGCTGGGGGGCCTGGGCAACATGACCGGTACGCTGGCCGCCTCGTTCGGGTGGGTCTTCGTGCTCGAGGGGCTCCGAGTCGTCCTGCCGCCCGGCTATGTGGAGCTGCGCTGGGTCCTGATCCCCGTCCTCCTGATCGTGACGATGCTCTTGCGCCCGCAAGGCCTGTTCGGCTCCCGGGAGATCCGTTTCCTGCGGAGCGGGACGTAGACCATGATTCTGGAGATCCAGGGGCTTACGAAGCGCTTCGGGGGCGTCCGCGCCGTGGAGCGCGTGGACCTCCGGATCGGGGCCGGGGAGCTGGTGGGGCTGATCGGGCCGAACGGCTCAGGCAAGACCACGGTCTTCAACCTGATTACGGGGATCTACCGGCCCGACGCAGGGGCGGTTGCGTTCCGGGGGACCAACCTCGCGGGTCTTCCGCCGCACCGGATCAACCGGCTCGGCGTCGCCCGGACGTTCCAGAACATCCGGCTTTTTCGGAACCTGACGGTCCTGGACAACGTCCGGATCGCCCGCCACGCCCGCGTTTCGTACGGGCCGGCGTCGGCCCTGTGCAGGACCGGAACGTTCCACCGAGGCGAGAAAGATATTCAAGAAAAGGTTAACTATCTTCTCTCCATCTTTCAGTTGGAACACAGGAAAACAGAGCCTGCCGGTGCCTTGGCCTACGGGGATCAGCGCCGCCTCGAGATCGCCCGGGCGCTGGCTTCGGAGCCGAGCCTTCTCCTGCTTGACGAGCCCGCCGCGGGGATGAACCCGTACGAGGTAGGGCGGCTGATGGAGCTCATTCGCGACATCCGGGAGCGGTTCGGTCTCGCCGTCGTCCTGATCGAGCACCAGATGCGGCTGGTGATGGGAATCTGCGAGCGCGTGGCGGTAATGGACTTCGGGCACGTGATTGCGGAGGGGCCGCCGGACGAGATTCGGGCCGACCGGCGAGTGATCGAGGCGTACCTCGGGGAAGACGTGCTGTTCGAATAGGCGAGGACAACGGCTGAGACAACGGTTCCCATCATGCTGCTAACAGTCGATCGAATCAACGTTTTTTACGATCAGGTCCAGGCCCTGCACGAAGTCTCGCTCGAGGTGGGGCGAGGGGAGATCGTGGCGTTGATCGGCGCCAACGGCGCGGGAAAGAGCACGACGCTCAAAGCGGTGGGGGGGATGATGCGGCCGCGCACGGGCCGCATTCTTCTGGGAGGAACCGACATCGTCGGCGTGGCTCAGCACCGGATCGTCCGGATGGGGGTTTCGCTTGTCCCGGAAGGACGGGGGATCTTCGCCAACATGGACGTCCGCGAGAACCTGGCGATGGGGGGATATTGCGGCGGGTCCCGTACGGAGGAGGCGGAACGGATCGAGGAGGTCTACGGGCGGTTCCCGAGACTCAAGGAGCGGGCCGCCCAGTCGGCGGGCACCTTGTCGGGCGGCGAGCAGCAGATGCTCGCGATCGGAAGGGCCATGGTGGCCCGCCCCGCGCTCCTTCTGCTGGACGAGCCGTCGATGGGCCTGTCGCCGCTTCTCGTGCGGGAGATCTTTCACCTGATCCGGTCGATCAACGAGGCCGGGACGACCATCCTGCTCGTCGAGCAGAACGCGTTCATGGCGCTTTCCGTCGCACGGCGCGCGTACGTCCTGGAAGCGGGCTCGATCGTTCTCTCGGGGCCGGCCGTTCAGCTGCGCGACGATCCGAAGGTCCGCGCCGCGTACCTGGGGGACGTCTCGGAATAGCAGTCGTGCCGTTACCGCGCGGGGCGTCTCCGACGGCGCAGCGTCTCCCGCTTGAAGACCCGGAACAGACCGAAAACGGAGGGGAACAGGAGCACCGCCCCGACGGCGAGCGCGATCGCCAGGGGCCGCAGCGTGGCGGGGGCTGCGGCCGCGCCGGCCACCGTGATCGACGGCCGCACGAGGTAGGGAAACTGGGCCAGACCCCAGCCGACGAGGAGCAACGTCACCTGGGCCGCCGCGCAGACGCGGGCGAGCGGGAAGGCGCGGAGCCAGAGGGAGGCCAACGCGCCCAGCGCCGCGGTGGCGCCCAGCATCAGCATGCCGAAGGACCAGGCGCTCCGCGTCAGCGCCCGGTAGAACGCGGGGGCGCCGGCCGCTGCGGTGGCCAGGACCAGGACCGAGAAGAGGGCGACGGCCACGGCCGCGCCCAGGGCGCGTCGGCGGAAATCGTCCTGGAGCCCCGGGTCCTCCGTCTCCTGCAGCAGGTAGACGGAGGCGAGATACGCGAAGGCGGAAAGCGTCAGAGCGCCCACCGACACCGGAAAGGTCGTGAACCAGCTGCCCGTGTCCCCGGTGAAGAGCAGAGGGTCCCGGGAGATCCGCCCGGACGAGATTGCGCCGATGGTCACGCCCAGCAGGATCGGGGTGACGAGGCTCGCGCCGGCGAACAGGATGCCCCAGCGGCTCCCGCCCGCCGCCTCCTCGAGGTGGTGCGAATGGAAGGCGAACGCCGCCCCGCGCAGCACGATTCCGGCAAGCAGCAGGGTCAGGGGAACGAAGAGGGCGGTGGACATCGCGGCGTACGCCGGGGGAAAGGCGGTAAAGAGGACGACGACCGCCACGATAAGCCAGATGTGATTCGTCTCCCACACCGGGCCGATGGCATGGGTGATCAGGCGCTGCTGGGCGTCGGCGCGCTCCCCCCGGGCGAGCAGGTACCAGACTCCGCCGCCGAAATCGGCGCCGCCCAGGAGCGCGTACAGGACCAGGGATCCGAGCATCGCGGCGGCGAGAATGGAGGAGAGAGGGGGCATGGCCTAGGGGGCCCCTCCCGCGCCGGCGTCTTCGAGGGGAAATTCGGGGCTCGCCGAGACCTCGCGCTTGAGCAGCCACGTTGCCGAGATTCCCAGGGCGACGTACAACGCCGAGAAGAACGCGAATGGGAGCGCCAGCCCGCCGACCGTCGTCACCGCGTCCGCGGTGCGCATGACGCCCCGGATGATCCACGGCTGCCTGCCGAGTTCCGTTACGACCCATCCCGCTTCGACCGAGAGGATCCCGAGCGGACCGCACGCCACGACGGCCCATAGAAAACGGCGGTGCACCAGCCACTCCCGCCTCCTCCAGGCGAAGATCCCCGCGGCCAGGGCGAGCAGGCTCATGGCCGAGCCCGACAGGACCATGAATTGGAACGCGAGGTGGACCGGCAGAGGGGCGGGCCACTCGTCGCGGGGAAACGCGGACAGGCCCCGCACTTCGGCATCGGGGTCATGGAACGCGAGCAGGCTTAAGGCCCGCGGGATCTCGATGCCGTACGGCGTGGTGCGGCTGTCGACGTCCGGAATTCCTCCGAGGAGAAGGGGTGCGCCGCGCTCGGTCCGGAACAGCCCCTCCAGGGCGGCGAGCTTGACCGGCTCGTTGCGGGCGACGAACCGGGCCAGGAAATCGCCGCTTACGGGTTGCAGGACGGCTGCCGCTCCGCCTACCCACAGCGCGATGACGAGCGCCTTGCGGTGGAAGAGATTTTCGCGGTCGCGAAGCAGCATGAAGGCGTGGATTCCCGCCACGGCCAGGCCTGCGCCCGCGAAGGCCGCCAGCGTCATGTGGAGCACCTCCGGACCCCACGCCGGATTGAACATCGCAGCGAACGGAGCGATGTCGATCGGACGGCCGGCGGCCAGGCGGAACCCCGCGGGACTGTTCATCCACGCGTTCGCCGTGACGACGAAAAGACCGGACAGGATTCCGCCCAGAGCGACGACCCCGCCGGAGACGATGTGCGTGACCGGCGAGACCTTGTCCCACCCGTACAGGTAGATTCCGAGGAAGATCGCCTCCGCGAAAAAGGCGAATCCCTCGAGGGCGAAAGGAAGTCCGATGACCGCCCCCGAGAACTGCATGAAGCGCGGCCACAGAAGGCCGAGCT
This sequence comes from uncultured bacterium, assembly GCA_964459975.1. Lineage (GTDB taxonomy): Bacteria > Desulfobacterota > Deferrimicrobia > Deferrimicrobiales > Deferrimicrobiaceae > CSP1-8. The sequence goes on along the minus strand of CAYWOT010000090.1, from coordinate 546 downwards.
CGAAGGAAAGGACCGTGCCCGAGACCGCGCCGACCGCGAACAGGACGGCGGTCCCCCGCGCCCATCTGCGCGCCAGTTCGATGTATACGGGCCTGCGGGTCTTGCGGAAGGCGACCTCCGCCGCCACCATCAGCACGGGCATTCCCATTCCGGCGACCGCGAAGACGATGTGAAAGGCGAAAAAGACCGCCATCTGCATGCGGGCCAGCGCCAGCTCCATCCGCGGGATTTCTCCTTCCTCCGAGGCCCGATTTCTTTGACGGGGGCCGGGAGCGGGCCTCTCACGTTCCGCGTCAGGGGCGCGGTCGGCCCACCGGCACCGGCTCGACCTCGGGCGGGAGCAGGCCGGCGAGAATGTCGGCGATCTTCTGCGGGAAGGCGCGCCGCGCGCCGCCTTCGGGCAGGGAGAGCAGGGTCAGCCGCAGCGGTTTCGCCAGGCACAGGAAGTGTTGCTCGGCCGAGGCGGTGCGGACCATCTGGCGGACGGCGGCCCGAAGCAAGCGGCCCTCTTCCGTGGATGCCGGGGGCATGACCACGATCACGTTG
>CAYWOT010000089.1:0-8988 GCA_964459975.1 uncultured bacterium | reverse complement strand
TGCCGTCCACGGCCTGTTTTCTGCAGATGAAGATCGGGGCGGACCGGGCGTTCGCGGTGGATCTGAACGCGGCCTGCTCCGGATTCCTGTACGCCCTTTCGACGGCCGACGCAATGATCCGCTCCGGGCGAGGCAAGACGGCGCTCGTCCTGGGAGCGGAAATCCTTTCGACCGTGACCGACTACACCGACCGCAACACCTGCGTTCTCTTCGGGGACGGCTCCGGGGCCGTGGTGCTCACCGAGTGTTCCGACGGCGACGGAGTGCTCAGCTGCCATCTGCACTCGGACGGGAATCTGTGGGAGCTGATCCACGCGCCGGGCGGCGGGACGGTCCATCCGTGGGGACCGGAAGTCGCCGAAAAGCGGATGCATGCGATCCGCCTCGCGGGAAGCGAGACCTTCAAGCACGCGGTGATGAAGATGGTCGACGTCTGTCTCGAAGCGCTGCGCCACAACCACGTGGACGTGTCCGATCTTTCCCTCTTCGTGCCGCACCAGGCGAACCTGCGCATCATCAGCGCCGTCGGCAAGCGGCTCGGGCTGGACGAAGAGAGGGTGTTCGTCAATCTGGAGCGGTTCGGGAACACCTCCGCCGCCTCGGTCCCCATTGCGCTCGCGGAGGCTCGCGACCAAGGCCGCTTCGGACAGGGGGACCTGCTGCTGCTCGCGGCGTTCGGCGCGGGTCTGACGTGGGGCTCGGCCCTGGTGAGAATGTAGGGGGCCGGGATGGGAATCGGACTGCTCTTTCCGGGGCAGGCCTCGCAGTTTCCGGGCATGGGAAAGGAACTGGTCGAGGCCTACCCGGCCGCACGGACCGTCTTCGAGGAGGCGTCGGAGGCCGTCGGGTTCTCGTTGCTCGACCTCTGCATCCACGGGTCGGAAGAGGAGCTGCGGCGGACGGAGAACACCCAGCCCGCGATCTTCACCGTGAGCGTCGCGGCGTTCCAGGCCTTGGTCGCGGAAACCGGGATCCGGCCCGTATGCGCGGCGGGACATTCCCTCGGGGAGTACTCGGCGATCGTGGCGGCGGGGGCCCTGTCCCTCGGTGAGGCGGCCCGGCTGCTGCGCTTGCGCGGCCGGTTCATGCAGGAGGCGGTCCCGCTCGGCAAGGGGACGATGGCCGCGCTCATGGGTCTTGCACCCGAGGCGGTGGAAGCGATCTGCCGGGACGCCGGGCGTGCCGGCGTGGTGGAACCGGCCAACTACAACGGCGGGGAGCAGATCGTGATCTCGGGGAGCAAGGAGGCGGTGGCGGCGGCCTGCGAGGCGGCCAGGTCGGCGGGAGCCAAGAGAGTGATGCCCCTCGCGGTCAGCGCCCCGTTCCACTGCTCGCTGATGAACCCCGCGGCGTCGCGGCTCGACCCCGAGCTCCGCGCGGCGCGAACGTCGGCGTTCGAGTTTCCCGTGGTCGCCAACGCGACGGCGGAGCCGTACCCCGGCGGGCACGCGGTGGCGGATCTCCTCGCGCGGCAGATCGCGTCGCCCGTGCTTTGGGAGGCCTCGGTCCGCCGGATGCGGGCGCTCGGCGCGACGGCGTTTCTCGAGGTCGGGCCGGGGAAGGTCCTTTCCGGACTGGCGCGCCGGATCGAGCGGGACGTTCCCACGGCGCCGTTCTGCGGGCCGGCCGACCTCGCCGGCGCGCGGGCGCTCGGTACCTGAAGTTTTTCCTGTACGGGCGGCGGAATTGAGGGTATGAACTTCGGAAAGGGGGGAGGGGGCGCGATGCGGCTTTCCGGCAAAGTGGCATTGGTGACGGGGTCCGCGAGAGGGATCGGGAAGACCGTCGTCGAGCGTTTCGCGGCGGAAGGCGCCGCCGTGGTCTTGAGCGACGTGGCCAACGAGGCGGCCGCGGCGGAAACGCTCGCGGGGATCGTGGCCGCGGGCGGCAAGGGGATGGTGGAGATGTTCGACGTGGGCGACGCCGCGCAGGTCGACGCCGCCGTCCAGCGCATTCTGGCGGAACAGGGACGGATCGACGTGCTCGTGAACAATGCGGGCATCACGCGGGACAACCTGCTGATGCGGCTTCCCGAGGAGGACTTCGACTCCGTCGTCCGGACGAACCTCAAGGGGACCTTCCTCCTGACCAAGGCGGTGTCGCGTCACATGGCGAGGCAGCGCAGCGGCCGGATCATCAACGTAAGCTCTGTGGTCGGGCAGATGGGCAACGCGGGACAGGCCAACTACGCCGCCGCCAAGGCGGGGATCATCGGGTTCACGAAGGCGACGGCGCGCGAGCTTGCCTCGCGGGGCGTCACGGTCAATGCCATCGCTCCGGGGTTCATCATGACGGCCATGACGCAGGCCCTGCCGGAAGCGGTCCGGAAGGGGTTTCTCGACCAGATCCCGCTGGGGCGGTTCGGAGAGCCCGAGGATGTGGCCGAACTTGCCCTCTACCTCGCGTCCGACGGGGCGTCGTACGTGACGGGGCAGGTGATCGGGATCAACGGCGGAATGTACATGTGAGGCTATACTACCAACAGGGAGGGCGTGAGATGTCAGTCGAGAAGAAGGTGAAGGAGATCGTTGCCGAGCAGCTGGGAAAAGACGTGAACGAGGTGACGAGCGAGGCGTCGTTCATCGACGATCTGGGCGCCGACTCCCTCGATATCGTGGAACTGGTGATGGCGATGGAGGACGAATTCGGGATCGAGATCCCCGACGAAGAGGCGGAGAAGATCAAGACCGTCAAGGACGTCGTCGAATACATCAAGGCCAACGCGAAGTAGGCGGTAGGGTAGGCGGACCTGGGCGCATACGCCGGTCCGCGGGAAACCGAGGCCGATCCGGGCGCCGGGAGGTCGGAATGCGGAAGGTGGTAATTACGGGGGTGGGGGCCATTACGCCGTTGGGTGTGGGCGTGGGCCCCACGTGGGAGGCGATTCTCGCGGGCCGGTCCGGAGTGACAAGAATCACGAAGTTCGACCCGTCGGAATTTTCGACCACGATCGCCGCCGAGATCAAGGGGTTCGCGGCGGAGGACTACATCGACCGCAAAGAAGCCAAGCGGATGGATCCCTTCATCCATCTGGCCCTGGCGGCCAGCCAGTTCGCGATGGACGACGCCGGTCTGACCATCGGCGAGGAGCTGGCGCCGCGCGTCGGAGTGTACCTGGGCAGCGGGCTGGGGGGGCTTTCGACGCTGGAGCGGTACCACCAGGCGTATCTCGAGGAGGGAGTGCGCAAGATCAGTCCGTTCTTCATTCCGATGCTCATCTCCAATCTCGCGCCGGGCCACATCGCGATCCGGTTCGGGGCGAAGGGGCCGAACATCGCCACGACCACGGCGTGCTCCGCATCGAGCCACGCCATCGGGGAGGCGCTGTCGGCCATTCGGCGGGGGGCTTGCGACGCGGCGATCGCGGGCGGCACCGAGGCGACGATCACGCCCATGGCGCTGGGCGGATTCTGCGCCATGAAAGCCCTGTCCTCGCGCAACGCCGACCCCCCCGGCGCATCGAGGCCGTTCGACAAGGATCGGGACGGCTTCGTCATGGGCGAGGGCGCCGCGATCCTCATCCTCGAGGAGGCCGAGATGGCCCGCAAACGGGGGGCGACCATCTACGCCGAGCTGTGCGGGTACGGCGCCTCGGGAGATGCGTACCATATCACCGCGCCCGCGCCGGGCGGAGAGGGCGCCGCACGGTGCATGCGGTCCGCGCTCGAGGACGGCCGCGTGAACCCCGAGGATGTCGAGTACATCAACGCGCACGGGACGTCGACGCCGTACAACGACGTGTTCGAGACCATGGCGATCAAGAAGGTCTTCGGGAACCACGCGCACGACCTGATGGTGAGCTCGACCAAGTCGATGACGGGGCACCTACTGGGGGCGGCCGGTGCGGTCGAGGGCGTTTTTTCGGTCCTGACGATCCGCGACGGAGCGATTCCGCCGACGATCAACTACGAGACCCCGGATCCGGACTGCGACCTGGATTACGTGCCGAACGAGGCGCGCCGGAAGAACGTCCGGTATGTCCTGTCCAATTCGTTCGGGTTCGGAGGGACGAACTCGTGCCTCCTGTTCGGCCGGTACTCGGGGTGACGCGGTGACCTGCGGCTGCGAGGTCATCGCCCTGGCCTCGGACCACGCCGGGGCGGAACTCCGAAGACGGCTCCGGGAGGAGCTGACCGCCTGGGGGCACCAGGTCCTGGACCTCGGACCGGAGACGGCCGGTCCCGTGGACTACCCGGAATACGCGGCCGCGGTGGCGGAGCGGGTATCCCACGGAGAGGCGCGGTTCGGGGTGCTCGTCTGCGGGACGGGCATCGGCATGTCCATCGCGGCGAACCGGTTCCGGGGGGTCCGGGCGGCCCTGCTCTTTGACGACGCCGCGGCGGTGTACGCCCGAAGGCACAACGACGCCAACGTCGCGGTCTTCGGAGCGCGGACCATGGCGGCGGACGACGCGGCGTGCCGGCTTGCGGTTTTCCTCGCGGAGCCGTTCGAGGGGGGCCGTCACGCGGTCCGGCTCGAAAGGATCCGGGCCCTGGAAGACCGTCTCGGCGGAATTCGGCAAGAAGAGGAGTGCACGAAATGTCCTACCTGAAGACCGTGGATCCGGAAATCTACGAGGCGATCCACGCGGAAACGGAACGCCAGGCGTACCGGCTGGAGCTGATCGCCTCGGAGAATTTCGTCAGCGAAGCCGTGCTCGAGGCGACCGGCTCGGTCCTGACGAACAAGTATGCGGAAGGGTATCCGGGAAAGCGGTATTACGGAGGGTGCGAGTTCGTCGATCGCGCGGAGTCGCTCGCGATCGAGCGGGCGAAGAAGATCTTCGGGGCCGAGCATGCCAACGTGCAGCCGCACTCCGGCTCGCAGGCGAACATGGCGGTCTACCTGGCGGTGATGAACCCCGGCGACACCATGCTCGGGATGAACCTGACGCACGGGGGGCACCTGACGCACGGCAGCCCCGTCAATTTTTCGGGAAAGCTGTTCCGGGTCGTCGCGTACGGGGTCAAGCCCGACACGGAAACGATCGATTTCGACCAGGTCCGGGATCTGGCGCTTGCCCACCGTCCCCGGCTGATCGTCGTGGGCGCGTCCGCGTATCCGCGAATCATCGATTTCGCCCCGTTTCGGGCGATCGCCGACGAGGCGGGCTGCATGGTGATGGCCGACATCGCCCACGTCGCGGGCCTCGTGGCGGCAGGGCTGCACCCCAATCCCGTTCCCTACTGCGAATTCGTCACGACGACCACCCACAAGACGCTGCGCGGACCGCGGTCCGGACTGATCCTGTGCCGGGGAGATCTCGCGAAAAAGCTCAACTCGGCGATCTTTCCGGGGATTCAGGGGGGACCGCTCATGCACGTCATCGCGGCGAAGGCCGTGGCGTTTCGCGAGGCGATGACCGCGGAGTTCCGCGACTACCAGCGCCAGATCCTCGCGAACGCCCGGATCCTGGCGGCGACGCTGTCGGCCCGGGGGCTTCGGCTCGTCTCCGGCGGAACGGACAACCACCTCATGCTGGTCAACCTGAAGGAAACGCCGCTTACCGGGAAGGACGCCGAGGAGGCCCTGGAAAAGGTCGGCATCACCGTGAACAAGAACACCGTGCCCTTCGAGACGCGAAGCCCCTTCGTGACCAGCGGGATCCGGATCGGCACGCCGGCGGTGACGACGCGGAACATGAAGGAACCGGAAATGGAGCGCATCGGGAACCTGATTGCGGACGTCCTGTCCGCCCCCGGGGACGGCGCCGTGCAGCGGCGGGTTTCCGAAGAGGTGCGGGCGCTGTGCGAGGCCTTCCCCTTGTACCCGGAGCGGATCGCGGCATACGCGGGGCGGTAGACCGATGGAGATCGCTTCCCGTGTCCGGCCGGACTGGGACACCTACTTCATGGACATGGCGAAGCTCGCGGCGCGGCGCTCTTCCTGTCTCAGGCGTGCCGTGGGCGCGGTGCTCGTGAAGGGCCGGCGGGTTCTGGCCACCGGGTACAACGGCGTTCCCTCGGGCGTGACCCATTGCGAGGTGGCGGGATGCCTCCGGGAGCGGATGGCGGTTCCTTCGGGGGAGCGGCACGAGTTGTGCCGCGGCCTGCATGCCGAGCAGAACGCGATCATCCAGGCGGCCCTCCACGGCGTGTCCACCCGGGAGGCGATCCTGTACTGCACGAACCTTCCCTGCATCATCTGTTCGAAGATGCTGATCAATTCCGGCGTCAGCCGGGTCGTGTACCTGGACGGATACTGCGACGCGCTGACCGAACAGATGCTTGCCGAGGCCCAGGTGGAGCTGGTCCGGATGGCGGAGCCGTCCCCTTGAAGTGCCCGCGGTGCGGTCACGGGGACAACCGCGTGGTCGACTCCCGCGCGGGCAAGGACGGAGACGTCATCCGGCGAAGGCGGGAGTGTCTGGCCTGTCGCCGCCGGTTCACGACCTACGAGCGCGTCGAGGAGGAGCTACCGCTCGTGGTCAAGCGTGACGGGCGCCGGGAGCCGTTTGACCGGCAAAAGATCCTCGCCGGCGTCATGAAGGCGTGCGAGAAGCGGCCCGTCAGCTACGGCGCCATGGAGCACGTGGTCGACGTTCTCGAGGCCGAGTGCCAGGCGTCGGGCGAGAAGGAAGTGTCCTCGGTGCAGATCGGGGAGCGCGTGATGGCCGAGCTCCTGAAGATGGACGACGTCGCCTACGTGAGGTTCGCCTCCGTCTATCGGCAGTTCAAGGATATCAGCCAGTTCGTGGAGGAGATCAAGACGCTGATCACGGAGACTCCCGAACGGCCGCCGAAATCTTAAAGGCGCGGCGATGGTGTTTCCACGTCCCGAGTTCATGCGGCTGGCTGTGCGACTCGCCCGGAAGGGCGTGGGAAGGACGTCGCCGAACCCGGCCGTCGGGGCCGTTGTGGTCCGCGGAGAGAAGGTCGTGGGGCGGGGATACCACCGGGCGGCCGGGATGCCGCACGCCGAGGTGGAGGCGATCCGCGACGCGGGGGCCGCCGCCCGCGGCGCGGACCTTTACGTGACGCTCGAGCCGTGCGTTCACACGGGGCGGACGGGGCCATGCACCGAGGCGATCGTGGCGGCCGGAATCGCACGGGTCGCGGCGGCGATGCAGGACCCGAATCCGCTCGTCGCGGGCAAGGGGTTCCGGGCCCTGCGAAAGGCGGGCCTCTCCGTGGCGAGCGGGATTCTGGAGGACGAAGCGCACGCTCTGAACCGGCCCTATTGCCGGTGGATCGTAGCGGGGCGCCCGTTCGTGACGCTGAAGCTGGCGGTCTCGCTCGACGGGCAGATCGCCGCGGCGTCGGGGGAATCCCGCTGGATCACCGGGGAGAGGGCGCGCGCGGTCGTCCACCGACTGCGTTCCGAATCCGACGCGATCCTGGTCGGAGGCGAGACGTTCCGCAGGGACGCGCCTCTGCTTACGGCGCGAACCCGCGGAGGCAAAGAGCCGAAGCGGGTGATCCTGACGTCGCGGCCGGATACGGTGGCGCGCGCCGGGCGGTTTCTCGAGGCGGGGGGCGAGGTGATCGTCGCCGGCCCCCGCGGAGCGTTCCGGGGGATGTCCGGCGTTCTTCGGTCGCGGGGAATCCGACCCCTCCCTCTGCCGGCGCGGCGGGGACGGATCCGGGCCGCCGAACTGCTCGAGGCCCTGGGCGAGGCCGGAATCACCTCCCTGCTTGTGGAGGGAGGAGCGCGAACGGCGGGGTGGCTGGCCGGGGCGGGCGCCGTGGACCGCTTCGTGTTTTTCGTTGCGCCCCTCCTTCTGGGAGAGGCGGTCCGGTCGGTGAGCGGATTCACCGCCCGGCGATTGAGCGACGGTAGGCCGCTCACGATCCGCAGCGTTGCGAAGACCGGCGACGACCTGATGGTGGTCGCCGAACCGCAACCTGCGGCGGGGTGAGGGAAGATGTTTTCCGGGATCGTCGAAGACGTGGGGACTGTGGCATCGTCTAAGTCGCGCGGCTCCGGAAAGGTGCTCGGAGTGGACACGTCGCTTCCCCTGGACCAGGTCCGGATCGGAGATTCCCTTTCCGTTTCGGGGGCCTGCCTGTCCGTGACGGAAAAGGCCGGGAAACGGTTCCTCACCCACGTCTCCGGGGAAACGCTCGCTCGGACGACGCTCGGGACCATGCGGGTCGGGGCGCGGGTCAATCTGGAGCGTTCGCTCCCGCTGTCTGGGCGGCTGGACGGCCACCTGGTCTACGGCCACGTCGACGGAACGGGCACGGTGCGCGAGGTCCGGCGCACGGGGGAGTCGCGAGTATTCCATATCCGCGTCGATCCATCTATAATGAAATTCGTCGTTTTCAAGGGTGCGGTGGCCGTCGACGGCGTGAGCCTCACGGTCGCCGCGGTGCATGCGGACGGATTCGACGTCGCCCTGATCCCGCTGACGCTTGCCCGGACGACGTTCGGCGGGATGCGGCCAGGGGACGCGGTCAATGTGGAGACGGATATCGTCGGCAAGTACGTCCTCCGGCATCTCGAGGGGCAGGGAGGCGGGATCTCCTTGGATTTTCTGAAGAAACAGGGCTTCGCATAACATGGCAGGCTGCCAATGACGATTTCGAGCATCGAGGACGCGCTCGCGGCCATCCGGGCGGGCGAGATGATCATTCTCGTCGACGACGAGGACCGCGAAAACGAGGGGGACCTCACGATCGCCGCGGAGTACGTGACCCCGGAGGCGATCAACTTCATGGCTCGATACGGACGCGGCCTCATCTGCCTGAGCATCACGGAGGAGCGGGCGAGACAACTCAACCTGCCCCCGATGGTCCAGGACAACTCCTCTCCGTTCGGCACCGCCTTCACGGTTTCCATCGAGGCCCGCAAGGGCGTGACGACCGGAATTTCCGCGCACGACCGCGCGACCACGATCCGGATGGCGATCGCCGCGAACGCGAGGCCGGAGGACCTCGTGCGACCGGGACACGTCTTCCCCGTCGTGGCGAAACAGGGCGGCGTTCTGGTGCGGACCGGCAAGACGGAGGGGTCCGTAGATCTGGCGCGGCTTGCCGGCTGTTCTCC
>CAYWOT010000088.1:1729-9187 GCA_964459975.1 uncultured bacterium | reverse complement strand
AGTGTCTGCCATGGCCCTGCTGGACCAGGCCAATACGACGGCTTACGGCAACCCTGAAATCACCGAGGTGAACATTGGCGTGGGGAAAAATCCCGGAATTCTGATCTCCGGCCACGACCTCAAGGACATGGAAGAGCTGCTCAAGCAGACCGAGGGAACGGGGGTGGACGTGTACACCCACAGCGAGATGTTGCCGGCCCACTACTACCCGGCCTTCAAGAAGTACGGCCATTTCGTCGGCAACTACGGCGGATCGTGGTGGAACCAGAACAAGGAGTTCGAGTCGTTCCACGGTCCGGTCCTGCTGACCACCAACTGTCTCGTTCCCTTGAGGAAGGACAACACGTACCTGGACCGGCTGTACACGACGGGCGTCGCGGCCTACGACGGAGCCACGCACATTCCCGACCGGCCGGCCGGCGGAAGCAAGGATTTTTCGGCTCTCATCGAGAAGGCCGGGACCTGCCCGCCGCCCGCCGAAATCGAAACCGGCTCCATCGTCGGGGGGTTCGCGCACCAGCAGGTGCTGGCCCTGGCCGACAAGGTCGTGGCGGCCGTGAAATCCGGAGCCATCAAGCGGTTCGTCGTCATGGCCGGCTGTGACGGCCGGCAGAAGGGCCGAGGCTACTTTACCGACGTGGCCGAAAAGCTGCCGGAGGATACGGTGATTCTCACCGCCGGCTGCGCCAAGTACCGGTACAACAAGCTTGCCCTGGGAGACATCGGGGGCATTCCCCGCGTGCTGGACGCCGGCCAGTGCAACGACAGCTACTCTCTGGCGGTGATCGCGATGAAGCTCAAGGAGGCGTTCGGGCTGAGCGACATCAACGCGTTGCCGGTTTCCTACGACATCGCCTGGTACGAGCAGAAAGCGGTGGCGGTGCTTCTGGCCCTGCTGTCTCTGGGCGTCAAGGGCATCCGGCTCGGGCCCACGCTCCCGGCGTTCCTCTCACCCAACGTCGCCAGAGTGCTGGTGGAGAAATTCGAGATCCGGCCGATCGGCACGCCCGAGGAAGACGTCGGCGCCATGATGGCCGGAAACTAAGATCGGCGGCTTCTTCCGAAGCCCGCGCAGCGACCTGCGGCAGGGTGTCCACGCCGACGCCCTGCCGCGGGTCGAGACGCGACCATCCCACCGCGAGCGGGAACACCATCACGAAGGGCATCGGGTCCTTTCAGGCTTTCGTGGTTTCCGTCACGCCATGGGTGTCGTAGTCGAACCGCGCGCGGATCTCCCTGGTGACCGAATCCAGGAGTCTTGCGCCCGCGGCCATGCGGTCCTCCGCCTTCCGGCGGCCGGGTGCGCCGAAGAAGTCGCGGGCCCGGACTTTCGCCATCCATCGGTCGAGCCGGCCCCAATCCGCTTGGAGCTCCCGGATCTCCGCGAACGCGAATTTCCTCTTCTGGGCCTCTCGCCGGAGTGCGTCCTCGAACCGCTCCTCGTATTTCACGATGGCCGCGAATTCCTTGTCGCGCGTGGCGTTGAAGCCGTCGATCACCCGGCTTTCCCACTGTGCGTCGGGCGATTCCGTCGTCAGGATGCTGATTTCGCCGCCGAAGGCCGCGATCCTTGCGCCAAGCTTCCGAAACTCCTCCTCGAATCGCGCGGCCTTCGGGAGGACCCAGAGCGCCTGTTGCAGGTGGAGGCAGCCGAGCGCCGTCATCTGCCGCCAGACGTACGTTCGAAAACGCGTAGGCTCCGACGGAACCTTGTAGGTCACCAGGAGCCATTCCCGAAGGGATTCCTCGAGCATTTTCCCGGCCTCGCGACGCACTCCCGTCGTTCGTTAGAACATATGATACATGTATCATATGTTTAACGCAACGGGCAATCGTCGGGCAGGCGGCGGGGCGTCAGTCGGCTCCACTTCGCACGCCCGCGGGTGCAAAAAGATTCCTTTCGAGCTGAAGTTCGGTTTTTGCCCAGCCGAAACAGAGAGCGGGAGATGCGCGAGGCACGCAATTCACCGCCCGGGGGTGCGCTTCGCCGACGCGTTCCACGGCAACGTGGAGCGCGAGCGTGCGGATCCGCTCTCCGCGGGACGAGGAGGGAGATGTCATGGAGCTGTCGAACGGCGGTCGGAGACCGGAGCCACCGGCCTTCACCGAGACGATTCTTCTGGTGGAGGACGAGGAGATCCTGCGGAGCCTGTGCGTCCGGATCCTGGAGCAACTCGGATACCGGGCGCTCCAGGCCGCCGACGGGACCGAGGCGATCGCGGCGGCGCAGGGGCACGGCGGCCGGATCGACCTGCTGCTCACCGATGTGGCGATGCCGGGGATGAACGGAAGCGAGCTGGCGGAGCAGCTTCATCCGCTCCATCCGGAGACGAAAGTGCTGTTCACGTCCGGTTACACCGACCGCGTGATCTCGCCCCACGAGGTGCCCGCGGGGCGCATGTCGTTCCTCGGCAAACCGTTCACTCCGCTGGCGCTGGCGAAAAAGGTTCGCGAAGTGCTCGACGAGGGGTGATCGGCGGTCCGCTCCAGCCGCCGGGAAGTATCGGCGTCCGTACGGCCGGCTCCGCCAGGGCCCGCGGCATCCCGTCCGCCTCGCGAGTCCCGCCCGTTCCTTTCCACCGGATCGATTTTTCATACTATGATGGATGGCGGGTTTTGTTCGTCAAAACGAACCCCGGGCTGCATCGTTCCTTCGGATGACGGGAGGAGGGGTCCGCCGTAAACGAAGTACAACCTTCCAAGAGAGGGGGCGGACATGCTGAAGGAATTCAAGGAATTTGCGATGCGGGGAAACGTCGTGGACATGGCGGTGGGCATCGTGATCGGCACCGCCTTCGGGACGATCATCGCGTCGCTGGTGGCCGACGTCCTGATGCCTCCGATCGGGCTTCTCCTGGGCAACGTGGACTTCTCGAACCTCTTCGTCGTGCTCAAGTCCGGCAAGATCGCGGGCCCCTATGCGACGGTCGCCGCCGCCAAGGGGGCCGGTGCGGTTACGCTCAACTACGGACGCTTCGTGAACACCGTGATCAGCTTTCTCATCATCGCCCTCGCCGTTTTCTTCATGGTCCGCGCCATGAACAAACTCAAGAAAAAGGAAGAAGCGCCGCCCGCGGCGCCGACGACGAAGGAATGCCCGCACTGCTTTCTGACCATCCCGGTCAAGGCGACGCGGTGCGCCCACTGCACCTCGGAGCTGAAGGCGGCGTAGGAGGCGCGGAATTCGAGGTCGATCTCGGCATCGCCGTGGACGGCGGAAAGGAGGGGGTCGGGTAGCCGATTGACGCGGAGAGCGGTTCGTTCGGGGTGTCAGGGTTCGCCGCCAAACCGAAAAGGGGGGAATCATGAAACTCGGCATGTGGAAGGTGTTGGCGACTGTCGGCGTCTTGGCGGGCGCGCTCTGGATGTCGGGCTGCGCCGGAATGGAGTTCGCCCCGAAAAAGCAGATCTGGTTTTACCCTCGCGAGCTGCCCGCCGCGGACCGCGCGGTGGACGCGGCGCGAAAGGCCGGGAAGAACCAGGAATGCCCGGCGGCCTTCCTGGCCGCCGAGAAGACGAAGAACGAGGCGTACGAGATCTACTGGTCATGCCGCACGCGGGAGGGAATCGCGAAGGCAAAGGAAGCCAAGGCGAAAGCCGACGCTCTCTGCCCGGCGAAGGTCGTCACTCCTCCTCCTGCGCCGGCCCCGCCTCCTCCCCCTGCGCCGGCCCCGCCTCCTCCGCCGGCTCCGGTCGTGTCGCTTTCGGCAACCCCGCCCTCGGTTGTCGAGGGAAAATGCGCGACCTTGACATGGTCGTCGTCGAATGCCGCCGGCGCGACGATCGACCAGGGTGTCGGACCCGTGAACCCGAGCGGCTCGAAGGAGGTCTGTCCCGCCGGCACCACGCCGTACACGATCACGGCGAGCGGGGCGGGTGGATCCGCGACGGCCGCGACGACCGTCACGGTGACCCCGAAGGTGATCGATCGCCTGACCCTTCACATCAACTTCGACACGAACAAGTCGGTCATCCGGCCCGCCGATGTCCCCGAATTGGAGAAGGCGGTCGCGTTCGCCGGGAAATATCCGGACGCCGGGATCGCCGTGGAAGGGTATACGGACAGCCGAGGCAGCGCCAAGTACAACCTGGCGCTGTCGGACCGGCGGGCGAGGGCGGTCAAGAAGTACCTTGTCGACAAGGGCGGCTTGAACGCCGATCGGATCACGTCGGTGGGAAAAGGCGAAGCCGACCCCATCGCGGACAACGGGACCCCGCAGGGCCGATTCGAGAATCGGAGAGTCGAGGTGTTGATTCTCGGCGATTAGCGGAGACGGGCCCGGCGCGTTTCTACCGGCGCGGCATTCCCCATCCGGTGAGGAATGCCGTGCCGGTTTCGTCTTCGGCGCCCTCCGGACGATCCCGGTTCGAACGCCGGTCAACGGGTGCCGGCAGCCGCCCCGCCTGTCGTCTCCCGCTCCAGCCCGGAGGGCGTGCGGAACGACCGCGAACTTCGCATCCCGCGCGCGGTGCGCGGTTGCGTCCGGCGCCGCACGGTCGGGTTCGGATCAAGAAAGGGTTTATCCAGCGGATTGCGTGTGGTAAAAAAACACGAAAATCACTCGCGAGGGACGCAACACGTTGCAAGCCGCCGGCCGCTCCTTGCTGATCTTCGTCGCCGCCCTCCTGGGGTTGGCGGCGATGTCTCCCTCGGTCGCCGCCGAAAATCGCTACGACGTGTCCTACATCTGGTCGCGGAGCCTCTCCGGGGTCCGGGACTACCGGGACCGGGTCGCCGGGGTGCTGGGCCCGGAAGTGACCGTTCGTCTCGAGGTCGTCGCCCGGGGCAGGCTGTTCGGCCTGATCTACGCGCGGCACGGGGACCGGTCGGGGGCGCAGCGGGTGGCCACGGTCCACACCCGACTCCTCAAATCCCGGGGCCTGGAAGCGGCCAGCCCCGTGCGCGCGCGGGAGTGGACGGTCGTCGACGACGAGGGCGCCCGCATGACCGAGAAGGAGTCACACGGCGACCCCCCCGACCTCGAGGCGGCGGTCGAGGAGTACATCAACCGCCTGCGCCGGGAGGGCAAGATCCGGGACGACGAGCGCACGGCCTGGTCGGTGTACGATTTCACTTCCGGCCAAAAGCTCGTTTCCATCAACGAGGACGAGGTGTTCGAAGCGGCGAGCATGATCAAGCTCTTTGTCGCCGCGGCGTTCTTCTGCCGGGTCGAGGAAGGCGACCTCGCTTACGGATGGAGAAGCCGCCGGCACATGGAGCGGGCGATCCAGCGTTCGAGCAATGCCGCCGCCAACTGGCTGCTTCGGAAGGTCGGCGGGCCCAAGGCGGCCGACCGCATCCTGAAGCGGAGATATCCCGGCGTCTTCCAGGATACGCGCATCGTCGAGTACATCCCGCCCGGCGGGCGGACGTACCGCAACAAGGCGTCGCCCCATGACTACAGCCGCTTCCTGTACGCGGTCTGGAAGGGGGACATCGCGGGCGCCCGGGAGATCAAGCGCCTGATGGCGCTGCCGGGACGCGACAGGATTTCCACGGGGGTGGCGTGTATCCCGGGATCCGTCCGCGTCTACGACAAGACGGGAAGCACGGCGCGCGTCTGCGGGGACGCGGGGATCCTCATTGCCAAGGGGCCGAACGGCAAACGGTACCCCTATACGGTGATCGGGATCATCGAGAAAAAGGAGCGCGCCCGCGATTACCTGGCATGGATCCGCTCGCGCGGCGCCGTGATCCGCTCGGTGTCGGGGATCATCTATCGCGGCATCGTGGATCGGTACGATTTCTAGCGGCCGGGTCCCGGAGACGGCGGCGCAGGCGGTCGCCGGTCCGATCCGTTAGGTGGCCGGCTTCCCCGGGGGCCGCGTTCCGGCTCCTCCTTCTCCCTGCTCATATCGTTCGAAGAGCCGGTCCAGTTCCCGGTCGTCGCACAGTCTCTGCAGGTGCTTGAAGATGTGATCTTCTTCCTCCCTGATGTGGTGCCGATTCAGCTCATCGAGGACCTTGGACTTCGCCCGGAAGGTCTCGGCCTCCGGATCGAGGTCCATGAGTTCCCGCAGAACGAACTTCGCCACGTGGTGTTCCTGAAGACCTTCGAGTGCGTCGTCTCTCGCTTCCGGGTCGTCGCCTCTTTGGAGGCGCTCGAAGATCGAGGCCTCCTCGCCGAGGATGTGCGGAACCAACGCGTCGCGGAACTGCCTGCGCAGCCGGAGTCTCTCCTGCGGATCGCCAGCTTCGATGAGCCGCCTTGCGATCTCCTTCTGTTCCGCATGGTCCTTTCGGAGATGTTCGAGCAATGCGTGTTCGGTCATCCGTCGCTCCTTCCGCCGGACGTCGGGCCCGTTGACGTCTTTTGTGCACTGCTCCCAAGGATGCCTGCGCCGTCCGGAGGATTCGTCCACGGGGGTCCGGCGGTTTGCCTTCTTCGCTCGATCGGCGGATCGGGCAGGCGGCCTTGAGCCAGGGCGGGCGAGACAGCCCACGAACCGCCGGGGTCCCCACTTGTTGCCGCGGACGGCCCCGTTGCGGTACATTCGGGTCATCCGCATCGAGAGAAGGAGGGGGCGATTGGTGGGACCGACCGGCAACTCCGATCCGAGACTCGATTCCTATCGCTTCGGCAGCGTCGCCTATCTTCGTGGACACGTCTCGCTGTGGCAGCTTCAACAGGCACTCGCCGAGCAGGTTGAGGACAACGTCTCCGGACGGCCCCACCGGCTTCTCGGAACGATTCTGAAGCAGAAGAAGTGGATCACCGAGGAAGAGGAAGAGGAGATCCTGGCCCGCCTGGGCTCGGTCGAGCGGTAGGCTCCCGGTCCGTACTCCGGCGCGGCGAGCGGGCGGCGCCGGCAAGATTTTCCCCTGGAATTCCGAAGAAGCGAGGAAAGACGGATGCCGCTGCGCCGGGCCGCGCCATAGCGTTTCCGGGGCGATTCGAGCCGGAGGAGCCTTGGACCTCGTGACCTGGGACGAAAGGTTGAGCGTTGGATCGCCGGTCGTCGACGGGCAGCATCGCCGCCTGCTCTCCGTCAGGAACGCGCTCTATGCGGCCATGGTGGACGGACACGGCGAAGGGGCGGCGGGCGCCGCCCTGTCCGATCTGGAGCGATACGCGACGGTTCATCTGGCGTACGAGGAGAGTCTGTTGCAGAAGGCGCGGTACCCGGAGTACGAGCGCCATCGGACGATGCACGACGCCATGCGGCGCACGATTCGCCGAATCGCGGCGCGTCACGCGGTGGAGGACCTGAGGGCCTCCGACCTTCTGAAACTCCTGGCCGGCTGGTTTCGGGGACACATTGCGGATGCGGATCGGCGGTACGCGGACTTCCTGCGGGAGCGACGGGACGAAGGCCGGTAGGGCCCGCGGCGTGACGGTCCGCAGGCAGGCGCTTCCCGAATCAGGCGGTCGGCTCTTCCTCCTGCGGCGGGAAGGATTCCGCCACGTGTTCGTGCTCGATAGCGAGGACGCGGTCAACGCCGCGACCATCGAGCGC
>CAYWOT010000088.1:0-1719 GCA_964459975.1 uncultured bacterium | reverse complement strand
ATTTTCAGCGACCAGGCCGGCACCGGCAGTATAGATTCCCGGCGCTTTGGCGCGCCGGCGGGCTCTTCCACCCGCTCGCGCTCGTAGACCTTCCGGGAGAAGTCCTCCAGAAGCCTCATGCTCTCGGCCATCCGGGCCATCGCCTCGCGTCGGCCGCGCGCGCCGAAGAAATCCCGGGCCTGGACCTTGGCCATCTCCCGGTTGATCTTCTCCCGATCCGCCTCCATATCCTCGAGCTCCGTAAAGTTGAACCGCTGCTTCCGGCTCTCCCGGCGGATTTCGTCCTGGAACCGCTCCTCGTTCTCGGCGATCTCCGCGTATTCGTCGTTGCGGACCGCGTTGAAGCGCCCGATGATCTTCTGCTCCCATTCCCCGTTCGGCGACGCCGTGGTCAGAAGACTCGCTTCCCCGCCGAACTCCTCGATCTTGGCCGCGAGTCGCTCGAATTCCGTTTCGTGAACCGGGGTCCTGGGAAGGAGACACACCATCTGCTGCAGGTTGAGACTTCCGAGCGTTCTCATCTGGCGCCAGATATAGGTGCGAAACCGCGTAGGATCCGCGGGGACCTTGTAAATCAGCAACAGCCATTGCCGTGCCGCCTGCTTGTTCACCGGCCATCCCCCGCGGCGTTGTTCGCTGCGTAACAAGTAATATTTGATACATGTAGCACTGGACGCGATCGCTGTCAAGGGCCGCCGGAAAACCGTCGCCCTCGATTTTATGGAAATCCCCTTTATTCCCGAAGATTCAACGCAGGTCCGGTGCGGTCGCCGGCCGGTCCCTTCGCCGGCGTAAATGGGAACCGGAGCCGTTCGCAATGCCGATTGCGGGGGCGGCGCGCCTGCCCCGAAAAAAAATGTCTTGACAAGTACATTCTCCAAACGTTACATGTAACATACGTTACATGTAGCAAACATCCTAGGTGAGGAGGAGGGAGGAGTCATGCAACTGTTTGCCCTGTGGGGGCTGTTCGGCGGGCTGATCATCGGGACGCTGATCGTGGAGGTCCTGCGGTACATGAAGAACCCGGAGCCGCTGTCGCTGCGGCAGGCGGCGGGCTGGACGGGCGTCTGGGTGAGCCTGGCGGCGCTGTTCGCGGTGTCGGTGTTCCTCATGGACGGGACGAACAAGGGGCTGGAGTTCGTCACCGGGTACATCATCGAGTGGTCCTTGAGCGTCGACAACCTGTTCGTGTTCCTGCTGATCTTCCAGTACTTCGGGGTTCCCGGGCAGTACCAGCAGCGGGTGCTGTTCTGGGGGATCATCGGCTCGATCGTCCTGCGCGTGATCGTGATCGCGGGGGCGCTGACGCTGCTGTCGTACTTCTCGTGGCTGATCTACCTGTTCGGCGCGCTTCTGATCTACCTGGGGGTGAAGCTTCTCCGGGAAGGGGATGTGGAGGTGGAGCCGGACAAGAACCTGGTTCTGCGTCTGTTCAAGCGGCTGATGCCGGTGGAGACGACGTACGAATCGGACCGGTTCTTCGTTCGCCGGCGGGGGCTTTTGGTGGCGACGGCGCTGATGCCGGTGATGATCGTGATCGCGACGGCGAACGTGATGTTCGCGATGGACTCGATCCCGGCGATCCTGGCGATCACGCGGGACCCGTTCATCGTGTACACGTCGAACATCTTCGCGATGCTGGGGCTGCGGGCGCTGTTCTTCCTGATCGAGGGGATCATGGCCCTGTCGCGGTTCCTGCAGGTGGGGTTGAGCATC
>CAYWOT010000087.1:0-9187 GCA_964459975.1 uncultured bacterium | reverse complement strand
CGCGAGGTGGACGTTCTCGAAGCGGAGCGGCTCCTTGTGCAGCTCCGGCGCCTTGTCCGGCCCCTTGTACTCCCACGCGGCGGAGAAGCAGAAGTTCTCGTCATCGCGCGTCGCCTCGCCGTCTTCGGTCTGGTACTCGACGCGGAAATGGCCGCCGCACGACTCGTTCCGGTGCAGCGCGTCGCGGCAGAGCAGCTCCGCGAATTCGAGGAAGTCCGCCGTCCGCCCCGCGTTCTCGAGCTGCTGGTTGATCTCGGCACCGCTGCCGGGCACCCGCAGGTTGCGGCGGAATTCGTCCCGGAGGGCGGGAATCCTGAGGAGGGCCTCGGTGAGGCTCTCCTTGCTGCGGCTCATCCCGGCGTTGTGCCACATGAGGCTGCCCAGCTCGCGCATTATCTCGGTGACGGTCCGCCGGCCGTTGGAGGCCAGGAACGCCTTCACGGAGTCGCGCACCTCGGCGACGGACTTCCGGCACTCGGGGTGGTCCGCGGGGACTTTCCCGGGCGTGGTCTGCGCGAGGTACGGGGCGATGGTGTACGGGATGATGAAATAGCCGTCGGCCAGGCCCTGCATGAGGGCACTCGCCCCCAGGCGGTTCGCCCCGTGGACGGAGAAGTTCGCCTCGCCCAGAACGAAGAGCCCGGGAAGGTTGCTCATCAAGTGGTAGTCCACCCACAGGCCGCCCATGGAGTAGTGGGGAGCCGGGTAGATGCGCATGGGGACCCGGTATCCGTTCTCGTCCGTGATCCGCTCGTACATCTCGAACAGGTTTCCGTACCGTTCCCGGATCGTCGCCTCCCCGAGGCGGTCGATCGCGTCGCGGAAGTCGAGGTAGACCCCGCGGCCGCCCGGGCCGACGCCTCGCCCGTCGTCGCACTGTTCCTTCGCCGCGCGGGACGCGATGTCGCGGGGCGCGAGGTTGCCGAAGCTCGGATATTTCCGCTCCAGGTAGTAGTCCCGGTCCTCCTCGGGAATCTCGTTGGGCGGTCGGGTCTCGTCCTTCCGCTTGGGAATCCAGCACCGGCCGTCGTTGCGCAGCGACTCGGACATCAGCGTCAGCTTCGACTGGTAGTCCCCGGACTGCGGAATGCACGTGGGGTGGATCTGCGTATAGCACGGGTTCGCGAAGAAGGCGCCCTTCTTGTAGGCCTTCCAGATGGCGGTGACGCTGGAGCCCATGGCGTTTGTCGAGAGGTAAAACACGTTGACGTAGCCGCCGGTGCACAGGAGCACCGCGTCTCCGACGTGGACGCGGATCTCTCCGGTGCGCAGGTCGCGGATCGTGATCCCCTTGGCCTCGCCGTCCACGACGACGAGGTCGAGCATCTCCGTCCGGGGGAAGATCTTCACCATGCCCGCCTTGACCTGGCGCATCAGGGCCGAGTACGCGCCGAGCAGGAGCTGCTGCCCCGTCTGCCCCCGGGCGTAGAACGTCCGCGACACCTGCGCGCCGCCGAAGGACCGGTTCGTGAGATATCCCGCGTAGTCCCGCGCGAAGGGCACTCCCTGCGCGACGCACTGGTCGATGATGTGGTTGCTTACCTGGGCGAGCCGCCAGACGTCGGCCTCGCGGGAGCGGAAGTCGCCGCCCTTGACGGTGTCGTAGAAGAGGCGGTAGATGCTGTCGCCGTCGTTGGGATAGTTCTTGGCGGCGTTGATGCCGCCCTGCGCCGCGATGCTGTGGGCGCGCCGGGGGCTGTCCTGGTAGCAGAAGGACTCGACGTTGTAGCCGAGCTCGGCCAGCGACGCGGCGGCGGACGCCCCCGCGAGGCCGGTGCCGACGACGAGGACCTTGTACTTCCTCTTGTTCGCCGGGTTGACGAGTTTCATGTCGAAGCGGTGCCGGTCCCAGGTGGTTTCGATCGGTCCGGACGGACAATTGCCTTTCAGGATCACGATGGCCCCCTATCTGGTCAGCAAGCCGACGAGGATGAGAACGGGAATGGCGCTGAAGCCGAGGAGGAAAAGCGCCGAGAGCACATCCCCGAGCGTCTCGAACCGCGGCAGGGTCCGGTCGTTGTTGCACCCGAGGGTCTGCAGAAAGCTCTGGATCCCGTGCTTGAGATGCAGGAACAGGACCACCATCGCGCCCACGTAGAGGAGGGCGATCGCCGCGTGCTGGAAAGCGTGGACCACCATGGCGTAGACGTCGCCGGGGTAGTTGGCCGCCGCCGCGGGAGTGATGTCGGGCGTGACGCGGAAGGTGAACTCCAGGAGGTGGCCTACGATGAAGGCCAGGAGGAGCAGTCCCGTCCAGATCATCGTCTCGCCGGCGAAGGTCGCCTTGAGCTTCCGGTCGACGGCGTACCGTTTTCCGACCGCCTCCCAGTTCTCGAGGGTAAGCAGGACGCCGAAGACGACGTGGACCACCAGCGCGACGAACAGCACGCCGCGCAGCGGCCACAGGATCTCCGTCAGCCGGTGCAGCGTCGCGGCGTAGGCGTTGAGCGCGCCCGCGCCGAGGAAGATGGAGGAGTTTCCCAGCAGGTGGACGATGACGAACAGGAGCATCAGGAAGCCGCTCACCGCCATCAGCATCTTCTTACCGATCGGACTGGTCAGTGTCTGCATGGCACCATTCCTTGTGCGTGAGGGTTCGGTACCCGGAGAGCCCGCTGGATCCGGCACGTGTCCGCGCGCCCCGCGGGGGACGCCTGAGATTCCGACGCCTTCTGCACGATCCGCTCCTGCAGGTCGGTGGGATGTTCACGCCGTGAGGGCCCGGGGAGAGACGCTTCGACGAGGTCGGCCCGACTGTATCCTGTATACGCAACAGAGGATAGGCCCAACGCGGCCGCAATGTCAACGCCGCCGCGGTTCTCGCCCTTCCGGACGGGACGAATCCCCATCCCCCCGGAGGCCATCCCAAAAGCGCCGGGGAGGGGCGACCTGATGAGAGCCGTCATATGCGTGCTGGTGGCTGTGCTGACCGCTTGGCTCCTGATCGCGCTGTTCGCGTTCACCGCCGTGCGGGAGGAGCGCGCCGCGTTCTCACACGCGGAGTCGTGGGTATCGAAGCAACGGCTGCGGTCGCTGGCCCGGTATCACGGCACGGATGCCCTGAAGATCACGGAGAACGAAGTGTTCATCCGCCGCGGGGGGCATTGGATTCCCGTCTGGAAGAACCCGCAGAGCTGACGTCCGGCGGGAAGGCGGCCCGGGGCCCGCGCCCGGCGTTGGTCCGGACCGCTGCGCGGGCACGCCCTGTGCGCCGTTGCCAATTCCGCCGTTTCTTTTGGTACGATCGACCCGGGGGATGGAGCCGGCGTGAGCGGTTTCCGATGCAATCGATGGAAGGAGGAGGTCCTCGCGGCCGCGGCGGTTGTCGTGCTGGCATTCGCGGGGTGGACGGCGGCCCGCGCGGCTCCGGGGGCGCCGCCGTCGATGGTGGCCGGCGGTCGCGCCCATGGCGCTTCGGGGCCGCGGTACGCGGGCTGCGCCGCCTCGACCGACAACGCGGCGTTTCTGCGGTGCCTCACGCGCGCGGCTACGCTGGGCAGCCCGGAAGCGCAGGCAGACCTCGGCGACGTGTACGCGTACGCGTTGTACGAATACTCCGAGGCGCTCGCGTGGTACCGGAAAGCGGCCGACCGGGGTGACGCGGGGGCGATGTACGGCATCGGCGTGCTGTACGCGAACGGCCTCGGCGTCCCGAGGGACTATGGCGAGGCGGTTCGCTGGTACCGGAAGGCGGCGGAGCAGGGGGATGCCAGAGCGCAGGAAAGTCTCGGGCGGGCGTACGCATACGGCGTCGGCGTGCCGCGCGACGAGGCCGAGGCGGTGGAGTGGTACGGGAAGGCCGGCCGGCAGGGCAGAGCGGGCGCCCTGGCGTGGCTCGGCCGCGCGGCTTCGAGGGGCGACGCCGGGGCGCAGGTGCTCCTCGGAACGATGTACGCGACGGGAGACGGCGTCGCCCGCGACGACGCCAAGGCGGTCCAGTGGTACCGCGAGGCCGCGGGGCGCGGCAGCGCGGAGGCCGCGGTTCGCCTGGGGGCGGCGTACGCCGACGGCACCGGTGTGGCGCGGGACCCGGGCAAGGCGGCGAAGTGGTTCCGGGAAGCAGCCGACCGCGGGAACGCCGAGGCGCAATACCGTCTCGGAATCCTTTACGCGGACGGGCGCGGCGTGCCGCAGGACAAAGCTGAGGCCGTGCGGCGGCTTCGCGAGGCGGCGGAGCGGGGCTACGCGGACGCCCAGAAGGACCTGGGCTGGATGTACGCGAACGGAGAAGGCGTGGCGAAGGACGACGCCCTGGCGGCGAAGTGGATCCGGAAGGCGGCGGAGCAGGGCAACGCGAACGCGCAGAACAACCTCGGCGTCCTGTACGTGACCGGCCGTGGCGTGGCGCAAGATCGGGAAGAAGCGCGGAAATGGTTCCGGAAGGCGGCCGGACAGGGAGATTCAAAGGCCCGCGAGAACCTGAAACGCCTGGATTCCCTCCTCGAACCGACGAAGCCGTGACGGGGATGCCCGTCGCCGGGGGCCCGAAGAGAGGGAGCCCCTGACGGCACGGGAGGGGGACAAGGAGCCGGCGATGGCGAAATCGATGGCAGATGCCCACGACCGCTTTCGGGAGCCCGCAATGGCCGTCCTGCGGATGGCGCTGGGCGGCTGCCGGCCGCGGGATTTCCGCGTCCGGCTCTGGGACGGAACTACGTGGGAGCCGGAGCCGGGCCAGGCGGCGGTCTTCACGCTGGTTCTGCATCATCCGGGAGCCCTCCGGAAGATGTTCCTGCACAATTCGGAGCTTGCCTTGGGCGAGGCCTACATCCACGGCGATTTCGACCTCGAGGGCGACATGGAGTCCGCCTTCGAGCTGGGAGACCGGCTGGCCGCGCAAAGGCCCGGGGTCGCCGAGCGCCTCCGGTGCATGCGCCAGCTGATGAGCCTGCCCTCGGGCGAGCGTCTTGCCGGAGGTCGGCGGCCGATGCGCCTGGCGGGCCGCCTCCATTCTCCCACGCGCGACCGGAAGGCCGTGCGGTACCACTACGATCTGTCGAACGACTTCTATTCCCTCTGGCTCGACCGCCGGATGGTCTACTCGACGGCCTATTTCGGGGATGCGGCCGACGACCTCGATACCGCCCAGGAACGGAAGCTCGACTACATCTGTCGCAAGCTCCGCCTGCGCGCCGGGGAGCGGTTGCTGGACATCGGCTGCGGGTGGGGAGGGTTGATCCTGTACGCGGCGAAGACCCGGGGGGTCGACGCCACCGGGATTACGCTCAGCGCGCCGCAGGCTTTGCTTGCCGCGGAGCGCATCCGGGAGGAGGGACTGGCGGACCGGTGCCGGGTGGAAGTCGGGGATTACCGGGAGCTCGACGAACCGGGCGCCTTCGACAAGATCGCCAGCATCGGCATGGTCGAGCACGTCGGGGAATCCCGCCTGGCGGAGTACTTCGCTCAGGCCTTTCGGCTGCTTCGTCCGGGCGGGGTCTTTCTCAACCACGGGATCGCCGTCCGCGCCCTGCGGCAGTCCCCCGGCGGACCGTCGTTCGTCGACCGGTACGTGTTCCCGGACGGCGAACTCCTCCCGATCAGCACCAGCCTGGGCGCCGCCGAGGGCTGCGGTTTCGAGGTGCGGGACGTGGAGAGCCTGCGCGAACACTACCTTCTCACGCTCCGGCAGTGGGTGCGCCGCCTCGAGGCACGCTTCGCGGAGGCGGTCCGCGTCACCGACGAGGTGACCTGCCGCACGTGGCGCCTGTACCTGTCCGGAGCGGCGTACCGGTTCCGGGTCGGCGACAACAACGTCTACCAGTCCCTGCTCGTCAAGCCGGACGGAGGACGCAGCGGACTGCCCCTGACGCGGACCGACTGGTACGAGTGAGCGGCCCCCGGGGCTTTCTCACGCCCTCTAGGCCTCTTCGGGCTTCGGCAACGACAGGGCGGCCGCGCCGGCCGCGCGCGCGAAAATGCGCACGATCTTCCATTCCTCCTCGAGGAGCTTGCGGGCCGCGGTCCAGGGGCTGGACTCGATCGGAAGACGGGCGGCTTTCGAACCGATCCGGGATGCGTACAGGGCAAGCGTTTTCGCGGCGGTTCCGGGCATGGAGAACTCTTCGGCGGTCCGGGCGACTTCGCAGGCAAGGCGCCTTCGCTCCTCCGCGGAGCGCCCCGCGACCCATTCCAGGGCGGACGCGAAGGCCTCCGGGTCCGCTTTGGGCAGCAGACGGCCGTTCACGCCGTCGCGGACGACTTCCCGGACGCCGGAGGCGTCGAGGGCGACCACCGGCACGCCGGCCGCCATCGCCTCGGTCAGCACCATTCCCTGGGTTTCCGTGCACGACGCGAAGGCGAAGACGTCCATCGCGCTGTACGCCGACGCGAGCTCCGGGTGGTCCATGACGCCCCCGGAGGAAAAACGTCCCGCAAGCTCGGGCGTCGCGTACCGTCGTTCGATCGCCTGCCTCAAGGGCCCGTCGCCGGCCAGGAAGAACCGGGCCTTCGGGTTCCGGAGAAGGAAGCGGGCCACCGCTTCGGCGAGAAACGTCAGGTTCTTTTCCGGAGCGATGCGTCCCACGTGTCCGACGAGAAAGGCGTCGGGAGGGATGCCCAGCCGCCTGCGGAACGCCTCGCGGTTCCCGGAGGCGAAGACCTCCCTGTGCACTCCGGTGGGGATGATCTCGACGGGGACCTTGACTCCCCGGCGGAGGATCTCGCGGGCGACGGTTTCGCTCGGGGCGATGACGGCGTCGCAGAGGTTGCAGTATCCGGTAACCAGGTCGAGGACGAAGCGCCGGAAACGGGGGGAGTCGCCGGGGACGTAATGCGTGTACTTCTCGTACATGGTGTGGTGCGTGAAGATCACGGGGATGCTCCGGCTGGCCGCGACCCGCAGGGCGGTGTCGCCGAGCAGAAACGGGTGGTGGGAGTGCACGATCTGCGGCTGGAAGGTCTTCAGGAGGGCGATCACCTTTCCGGACAGCGGCATCGGAACGGAGAAGTCGCTGCCGTTGAAGTTCTGGACCGCGCGGAGCCGGATCACGTCGCTCTCCCGCTCGGGCATCCCGTCGAACGCGGGCGCCACCACCACCACGCGGTGCCCCCGCCGCCGGAATTCGTCCGTGAATCCGCGCACGCTTCGGGCTACGCCGCCGACGTGCGGGGTGAACGTGTTGGTCACCATGAGGATGTTCATGCCGCACGCTTCCTGGGGACGAGTACGGAACGCTCCCCGCCGGCGCAGGTCGCCGGTTCGAATCCCGGGAGCCGGACCTCGATCCGCGGCGGATCTCCCCGCCAGTCGCCGTTCCACACGACTTCGGCGCCGCCCGGGCGGCGACGGACCCGCACCTCCACGAGGCCGTAGTCGGTGGGCGCCGGGCCGAAGGTCACTCCGTCCGACCGGTCGAGCCACGACGGAAGCACGCCCGAGGCCATCACGAGACCGCCCTCTTCTTCCCGGAGAAACCCGTTCCGGATCATCAGGACCCACTCCGCGGACGCCCAGGCGTGGTGGCCGTCGCCCATGCATCCTCCCTTGGTCCGCGCGTGTACGGCCTCCGGCCACTGCCCGGTCGGAGACGCCAGGTCCGCCGTCGTGCGGACCAGCTCGAGGAAGCGGGGGTCTCCCGCCCGAAGAAAGACTTGGGCCACGTGAAGGGTCAGGTACGGATTGATGCCCGAGTGGATGATGTCCTGGTAGAACCCGCCGTCCACGAGGCAGTGGGAATGGAGGAACTCCGCGGTGTCCAACAGCCGAAGGTCGCGCGGCGCGAAGAGCCGCAGCGGGTACCCGGCGGCGAGGGAACCCACGGACCCGGAGTCGAGGCGGCGGTAGGGAGACGCCGGCATCCCGGGACGATGCAGGCGTTCCGAGACCTGCTTCAAGCTTCGATCGATGCACGAGAGCAGGTCGTCCGCGTTCCGGCGGAACTCGTCGGCGGCCGCCGTGTCGCCGAACGCGTCTAGGAGCCAGGCGGCCGCGCGCAGCCCCGCCACGCCCCAGAAGTCGTCCCAGTAGTAATAGTCGTTCGGGCCCAGGTGTTCCGCGCTGAATCCGGCCGGGAGCAGCCCCGCATGCGGTGCGCCCCCGTCCGTGGAGATTCGCTTGCGCGCGATCCAGCGGCCGCCCCGTTCGACGGCCTTGCGCCACTCGGCCTGAGGGGCGCGCCCGGTGATCTCGCAGTACCGCCGCAGGACCCAGAGCGCTTCTCCGTTGGAGTCCCACTCGCCGTCCTGCGAGAGGAAAAAGCCGGTGCGCGTCTGCCGCTGCGGAAACCGGTCGAGGGCGCGCCGGACTCGGTCCGCCAGGCCCGCGCAGAGCAGCGCGTGCAGGATGAAGGCGGCGTCGCGGAACCAGAACCTTTTGTAGGTGTACGGGCCGGGATAGACCTCTCCGGGCGCATGGAGCACGAGGCTGCGAATCGCCGCTTCGTACAGATATTCGACTTTCGGATCGCATCCGCGAAGCGCGGGCGCGCCGTGCAGCGCATCGGTCCAGGCGGAGCGCGTGCGGCGGACGGACCCCGGTTCCGTTTTCCGTTCCAGCGGGATCGTCACGCCGACTTCCCGCTGGGTCCCCCCCGCGACGGCGAACAGGGCGGCCGACGTGGCCATGCCGACGCGGCAGTGGACGTGGCCGTTGGCGTCCCCGTCGGCATCGAACAGGTGCGCGTGGACGTCGCCGGTCCGGTACTCGGAGAACCGGAACCGGTCGGCCGGAACGTCGAAGCGGACGGTCCTGCGCCGCCCGACCCGAAAGCCCAGACCGCCGGGCTCCACGCGGATGTCCTGGATGAAGCTGACTCCTTCGGGATTGTACGGGCGCAGCGTGACCGCCAGCCAGGCGTCGCGGTCGCTCCGGGCGCGCACCGTCATCCGGCAGCACGGAATCCCCTCCCGCTCGAGGACTTCGACGCGCGACGCGAGGACCCAGTCGTCCTGCGAGCACCGCGTCACGACGGAGACTCCCCCGCCGAGATCCACGTGCTGGTACGCGGCGGGAGCCCGCGACGGGACGAGGCGGCGGCCGCCCTCGTCGGCCATCCACGTGTCGAGCGACCAGCTGTCCCAGAACGGCGTCAGCAGTCCCCGCGGGTCGACGATGGGCAGTTCGTCGATTATGCGATTCAAGCCGTTGCTCTCGACGCTTCGGAAGCGGGAGCATCGCAATTCGCAACCGTCAACCTCAAGCTCTCCGACGCCATGCTCCACTCCGACCCGGTCCGTGGACGTCTCAAGG
>CAYWOT010000086.1:0-9243 GCA_964459975.1 uncultured bacterium | reverse complement strand
CCGCTGCCGCCCGGCGTCCAGAACCTCGCGGATGACCCGTTCGACCTCCTCGCCGAGGAGGCTGTTCAGGTACCCGTCGATGTAGACGACCGCCGTGTCGTCGCGCACGGGACGCGTCTTGACGCTCAGGTAACTCACCGCCTCACCCTTCTCCGGCCGGACCGGGGTCGGCCCCGGCGCGCCGGGGGCCCAGGTTCAGGGCCATCCGCACCGTCGTTCCGCCCTCGCCCGTGATGATTTCGACGTCGTCGACCAGTTCGTGGATCAGCTTGAGTCCCCATCCGCGGTTCCGCTTCGATCCGCTGTCGTCCGCAGGCATCCGGAACCCCTTACCCTCGTCCTGGACGAACAGCTCGATCCGGTCCGGGGCCAGGACGTAACGCAGCCGGACCTTTCCCGTGTCCGATTCGCTGTGCTCGAAGGCGTTGATGCACGCTTCGATGATCGCCATCTTGACGCGGTCCACCGCGTCCCGGTCCAGCGAGGCATACGCCGCCACCTCCTCCGCCACCCGGGCCGCCACGACTTCGGTGTCGGTCTTCATCGGCAGAACGAGCTCGAACTCCAGCGGCGCCTCTCCGCCGGCGGGGGCCGGCGTCCGAGCTTCCGCCGGAGGCTCCTTGGACGCCTCGTCGATCCCCTCCATTCCGAACAGGTTGAGAAAGAGACGCATCTGGTCCCAGTGGGTCAGGTGGATGCCGTACCGCTCCGCGAGCGCCGCGACCGACGCCTCCGCGGTCCCGTGGAAGAGAATCCATTTCTTCAGCTGGCCGTCCTTGAGTCCCTTTTCCAGGGAAAGCAGGCGGCACCGGTTCTCGAAGTGCTCGACCGCGACCTGCAGCAGCGCGGGCTCCGTCCGGACGTCCACGGCCCAGATGACGAGATTCTCCTCGGAAAAATCCCCCTCCGAGAACCCGTACGCGACGAGGTCGAAGTCGAACCGCGGCCCCCCGTGCACCGTCCGGTAGCCGCGCGACACCGAGCTGATCTTCGGAAGCGCGATCGTGTCGCGGTCCTCCTCCATGCCGATCACGACCTCCAGGAGGCCCTTGCCGCCGAAGCGTTCGCGGAAGCGCCCGAAGTCGAAGAGGAGCGCCGGGACCCGCCGGCAGTCCCAACGGCGCATGACCGCCTTCGCCAGCTCCACGCTCCGGTCGTGTTCCTCCCGGCTCCGTTCCCGGACGCCGCCGGACATCTTCGCCTGCACGATGCTCGCCGCCACCTGGGCGGTGTTCTTCCCGAGGACGCCGCGCTCGAACGCCCAATACAGGAAATCCGCGAGAACGGGATCGTCGATGAACCGGATCTGCTCGAAGTCGGTCTTCAGCAGCCCCTTGAACTCGAGAGCGGAGAGGATCTCGGTTCCCTCCTCCGTCGAGGTCCCCATCAGGGAGATCGCACCCTCGATCGTGTCGATCGGAAACCGGTCGAAGAGGACGCGCTTCAGGAACTTGACCGCCCGAGCCCGCCGCGCGCGATCCGGGAGCGCGTTCTCGAAGAACTCCCTCCAGTACCGGTTGAGCTTCCCCTCGGTCACGGACAGGGCGCACAGGTTTTCGAAGGCCACCTCGTCCTCCACCCGGGCATTCCGGAAGGAGACCTCCTCGGCGAACATCCGCTGGTAGACCGGCACGTTGCCGAGCCGGGCCGCTGCGCGCGGAAGGAGGCGCTCCGGCATCCGGATGTTCCGCCGCCGGAACAGGGGGCTCCACGCCTCCCGTGCGGCGTCGGGCGAAAGCCCCCCGATCTCAAGCAACTGGAACGACGCGTACAGCCCCTCCCGCTTGAGCGATGACGTCACGTGGCCCGGAGAGGACGCCGAGACGACGATCGGAAAGCGTCCCGACTTGATATAGGGCCGCAGGATCGAAAAGATCGCGCCGTCGGGTATGTTCTGGAGCCGGATCGTATACTGGAAGTCGTCGAACAGGAAAACCGGATAGGCGAGGTCCCCTCCCGCCGCGAACGGAACGGAAAAGGCGTTCGCCAGCGCGGACAGTCCGTCTCCCTTCTCCGAATACCGGCGGTGGGCGGGAAGGAAGTCGCGGCACTCCGTGTGCCCACGCGCTTCCAGGTGGTCGCACAGCGCGTCCAGATCGAACGACGCCGGGGGGGTGTCGCCCAGAAAGGCGAGAAATTGCCACAGGTATTCCTGGAGGAAGTGCTGGGAAAGCGCCAGCGGATGGGACAGAATCTTGCTGAACGAATAGTAGAACGGAAACGGGTGGGGCGGGCCGGTGGTTTCGCGAAGCGACCGAAGGTCCGCCTTGAGCTTCAGGAGGAGCGAAGACTTTCCGACGTTGGGCGGCCCGAAGATCAGAACTGCGGCGCCGGCGCCGTTTCTTCCGTCGAGACACAAACGCCGCAGCGACGAAAGTTCTTCCTCTCTACCGAAGAACTCGCCCGCACGGAACGAAGATTCCGCGCCCTGGCTCCACAGGAGCGGCACTAGAACGTTGCCCGGAGCAGCGTTTTCATCGGCAATAATGTAACGTGGATTACGAGAATGTTCAAAAGGATATTGAACGAGCGGGAGAAACCATGCGGGAGATCCCTCCCCATATAAGGAAACCCTCCCGGTACAGCGGAGCGGAGGTGCGGCCTCCCCTTCGGTCGTGGGAGGAATCCGGGACGCGCGTGGCCCTCGCCTTCCCGGACGTCTACGAGATCGGGATGTCGCATCTCGGCCTGCTCCTGCTCCACGAGCTGCTCAACGCCCGCCGCGGCACCCTTTGCGAACGGGTCTTCGCTCCCTGGAGGGACATGGAGGAACATCTGCGTTCGACCGGGGCGCCTCTTTCGTCCCTGGAATCGGGCAGGCCCGTCCGGGACTTCGACGTCGTCGGGTTTTCGCTCTGTTACGAGCTGACCTACACGAACGTGCTCGCCATGCTCGACCTGGCCGGCGTGCCCCTCCTGCGGGAGGAGCGCGGCGAAGACGACCCCCTCGTTCTGGCCGGCGGAGTCTGCACCTTGAACCCGGCCCCCGTGGCGGACTTCTTCGACGCGATGCTCGTCGGAGACGGGGAGGAGGCGATCCTGGAGATCGCGGACCGCGTCGAGGAGAGGAAACGGAACGGCGGAACCCGGGCCGATCTGCTCCACGGCCTGTCGGCGATCGAGGGGGTGTACGTCCCCGGCGTTTCCGCGAAGGTTTCCCGCCGGGTCCTCCGCGACCTCGGGGATTCTCCGCTCGCTCCGCCGGCCATTCTTCCGGCGATGCGGGTCGTGCACGACCGGCTGAGCGTCGAGATCTCCCGCGGCTGCACCCGCGGCTGCCGCTTCTGCCAGGCGGGCTACGTCTACCGGCCGGTCCGGGAGCGGGATCCGCTGCTCCTGCTGCGGTACCTTCAGGAGGTCGCGCCGAAGACCGGCTACGACGAGGTCGGCCTGCTGTCGCTTTCGGCCGCGGACTACGGCTGCATCGACCGGTTGATCACGGACGCCATGGACGCGCTGGCGCCCCGGAGAATCTCCGTTTCCCTCCCGGCCTTACGGCTCGACGCGCTCAAGGAGAACACCGTGCGCCAGATCCGGAAGGTGCGCAAGACGGGGTTTACGCTCGCGCCGGAAGCCGGGACCGAGAGACTGCGCCGGGCCGTCAACAAGGATACCGACGACGCGGACCTGCTGCGTTCCGCGGAATGGATCTTCGCCAACGGCTGGCAGACGCTCAAGCTCTACTTCATGGTGGGGCTGCCGGGAGAGACGGCCGACGACCTGCGCGCCGCCGGAGCGCTGATCCGGAAGGTCGCCGCGATCGCCCGACGGCACGGCCGGCGAAACGCCGTGACGGCGAGCCTATCCCCGTTCGTCCCCAAGCCGCACACCCCGTTCCAGTGGGAGGCGCAGATCGGCGAAGCCGAGGTCCGGGAGCGCGTGGCGCTGATCCGGGCGGCGGTCGGCCGGGACCGCAACGTTTCCCTCAAGTTCCACGCGCCGGAGATCTCCGCGCTCGAGGGCGTCTTCGCGCGCGGCGACGGCCGCCTCTCCGCCGTGCTCCGGAACGCCTTTCGGCGCGGGGCGCGGTTCGACGCCTGGACCGAAGAGTTCCGCCCCGACGCCTGGCGCGAGGCGTTCCGGGAAGCCGGAATCGATCCCGCCGAGTACCGGAGGGAACGGGATCCGGCCGCTCCCCTGCCGTGGGACGTCGTGGACGCCGGCATCGACCGCTCGTTCCTGGCGGCCGAACGGGAAAAGGCGCGCGCGGGGGAGAGCACGCCCGACTGCCGCCGGGGCGGTTGCTCGGCGTGCGGCGCCTGCCCCCCCGGGGTCTCCAACGTCCTCTATTCCTCCGCTCCGGAACGGACGGAGCGGCCGGACGACGCCGCGGCGGCCGGCGGGGAGACCCGCTGCGTGGCGCGCATCCGGTACACGAAGGAGGGACCCGCGCGGTACTTAAGCGGCCTCGAAGTCCAGTCGCTCTGGGGACGCTCCCTGCGGCGGGCCGGGTTCCCCGTAACCTATAGCCGCGGCTTCCATCCCGCGCCACGCCTTTCCTTTTCCCCGGCACTTCCCGTCGGAACGGAGAGCCTCGCCGAATTCGTGGAGGCGGAGTTCTTCCTTCCCGTGTCCGAGACCGAGATCGACGAGGAGCTCCCGACCCATCTCCCGCGCGGCATCTCCCTCCGGGAGGTTCGCGTGCTGCCGCCCGCGTCTCCGCGCATCTCCGACTTCGACCTCTCGTGCCGCTATGCGATCGCCCCGGTCCCCCCGGACCGGATGCCGGAGGCGATCACGGCCGATGCCGGAAAGAGGGCGTGGCGCGCCTTTCTCGCCCGCGGCGAATATCCGCTTGCGGTGGAGCGAGAGGGCGGCCGCTCGCAGATCGACCTCGCGCCGCTGGTCGCGGATTTTCTCGTGAACGAAGACGCCGTCTTCATTACAATCGTTCAGGGAACGGGGAAAGGGGTCCGGCCGCTCGACGCCGCGGCCGCGATCCTGGGGACCGGGCTTCCCCCCGGCCGGTTTTCGGCCACCAAGGTGTCGGTGGAACTCATTCCCCGCCGGAAGGATTAAGGTGCAAAAAGGAAACAAGCTCATCGTCATCAACTCCGCGCCCTACGAGACCCGCGTCGCGACGTCCGAGTCCGGCATCCTCGTCGAATTCCTCGTCGAACGGAGCGATGACCGCAACATCATCGGCAACATCTTCAAGGGGCGGGTCATCCGCGTCCTTCCCGGCATGCAGGCCGCGTTCGTCGACATCGGCATGGAGAAGGCGGGCTTCCTGTACGCCGGCGACTTCGTCACCCCGCAGATCGGGCTGGACACCGTGGAAAACGGGGATGCGGACCTCGCGGAGGAGATCGACATCCACGAGGCGAGGTATCCGCACGAGGAGCACATTCCGCCGATCGAGGGGCTGATCCGCGAGGGGCAGCACCTCATCGTTCAGGTGGCCAAGGAGCCCCTGGGCACCAAGGGAGCGCGCATCACCAGCCACATCACCCTTCCCGGCCGATACCTCGTGCTCCTCACGGGCTCCAGCCACGTCGGCATCTCCCGGCGGATCGAGGCGCCCGAGGAGCGCGAGCGGCTCCAGGCGCTCGTGGAGACGATCCGGCCGGAGGGGATGGGAGCCATCGTCCGCACCGCCGCGGAAGGGAGGACGGAGGCCGACCTCCAGACGGACATGGACTATCTCGTCCACCACTGGGAGGCGATCCGGAAGAAGGGCGAGGTCGCGGCCGCGCCTTCTCTGATCCACCAGGAGCTGTCTCTCGCCCTGCGGGCCGTGCGCGACCTGTTCACCGCGGACATGGACCGGATCGTCGTCGACTCGGAGGAGGAACACGCGCGCATCCGCGACTTCGCCTCGCAGTTCTTCCCGCATCTGCGCGACCGCATCGAGCTTCACAGCGGACCCCAGCCGATCTTCGACCACTTCGGCATCGAGATCGAGCTCGCCCGGGCCCTGGACAAGAAGGTGTGGCTCAAAAGCGGCGGCTACATCGTCATCGAGCAGACCGAGGCGCTCACCGTCATCGACGTGAACACCGGCAAGTACGTGGGGAGGTCCTCCCTCGAGGAGACCACGGTCAAGATCAACCTGGAAGCCGTGAAGGAGATCGTCTACCAGCTGCGCCTCCGCAACATCGGCGGAATCATCATCATCGATTTCATCGACATGAAGAGCGAGGAAAACCGGGACAAGGTCTACCAGTCGCTCCTCGACGCGCTCCGCGCCGACCGCAGCAAGACGACGATCTGCAAGATCTCCGAGCTCGGCCTGGTCGAGATGACGCGAAAGCGCGTGCGGGAGAGCCTCTCGCGAAGCCTGTCGGAGGCCTGCCCCTACTGCTCGGGGGAAGGGATCATCAAGTCCAGGAAGACGATCTGCTACGAGATCTTCCGGGAGCTGGAGCGCCAGGCCCCCCTCCTGATGGGCAGGCAGGTCTACCTGTACGTCCATCCCGCGCTGGCGGAGGAGATGTTCGGAGAGCACCGGCGCTACATCGAGACGCTCGAAAGCCGCTTCGGAATGAAGGTGAACATTTCGGCGTCGGAAAAATTCCACATCGAACAGTACCAGATCGAGCACGCCTGAAGCGCCGCGGGGTGCTCGCAAACCCGACGCCTTGCCCGCCCCCGGGGCGAATCCACTTGACTTCCGGGGACGGCTTTTCATACGCTTGGTTGTCTCGCAAGGGCCTCGAGGCGGCCGCGGGCCGACGTAGCTCAACGGTAGAGCAGCTGATTCGTAATCAGCAGGTTGCCGGTTCAATCCCGGCCGTCGGCTCCATAAAATCAAATACTTACGCTTTGTTGCCAGGCTGCTCGTCTTCGATCGAGCATTCCCCTCCCGATTTCCCGCTGACCGCTACCCGGATTCTTTCGCCAACTCGATCCATGCAGATTGCCGTTTGGCCGGTAGCCGAAACGGCGGAGAAGTCTATGCTATGTATTGAAGGCAGCAGTTCGAAAATCCCCGGGCCGCTACGGCGGGTGCGCAGGGAGCACGGCGATGGCGATGTTGCCCCAGCTTGAACGTTTCGACCGCGTGAGGTTCCTGGAAGGTCCCACTCCGATCCAGCGTCTCGAACGACTCGAACGCATCCTGGCCAAAGGGGCGGGACCTCCGCGCATCTACGTCAAGCGGGACGATGGGATGGGTCTCGGCGGCGGAGGGAACAAGGTCCGGAAATTGGAGTTCCTGATCGGCGAAGCGCTTGCGCGCGGCTGCGACACGTTCATCACCATCGGCGGCCGCCAATCGAACCATGCTCGACTGGCCGCCGCGGCGGCGGCCCGCGCCGGGCTGCGGTGTGAGCTCGTCTTGGCCGACGTCGTGCCCCGCACCGACGAGACGTACCTGC
The DNA here is from genome assembly GCA_964459975.1 of uncultured bacterium. Lineage (GTDB taxonomy): Bacteria > Desulfobacterota > Deferrimicrobia > Deferrimicrobiales > Deferrimicrobiaceae > CSP1-8. The sequence continues at coordinate 1,924 of CAYWOT010000086.1, read as the reverse complement.
GAAACGGCAATGTCCTCCTCGACGGCTTGTTCGGCGCGCGGGTCCATCACCTGCCGGGCCACGCGGATCCGCTCGCTTTCGCTCACGCGCGGGCCGCCGCCCTGAAGCACGAGGGTCGTTCCGCTTATGTGGTCGGCGCAGGCGGGTCCTCGCCCGTCGGTTGCCTGGGGTATGCCGCCTGTGCGGCCGAGATCGTCCAACAGGAGAAAGCACTCGGTGAGCGCTTCGTCTGCATCATGGTTCCGAACGGCAGCTCCGGCACTCATGCCGGGCTTGCAGGCGGTCTCGCCGCAACGGACGCGGATCCGTCGCGCATCCTGTCCTTCACGGTGTTGGGGCCCCTCGCTCAAGCCCGGGCGAACACCATCGATCTGGCGAGGCGCTCGCTTGCTCTCCTCGATGCCGGTCGAGCACTGGACGGGAATGCGATCCGCGTCGACGACAGCGAGCTCGGCGACGGCTACGGCATACCGACGGACGCGATGTTCGAAGCGGTACGCCTAGTCGCCCGCACCGAGGGCCTGTTGATCGATCCCGTATACGGCGGAAAGGCCTTCGCCGGCTTGCTTGCCGGGATTCGCAACGGCAGATTCCCGAAAGACGAGGCGGTGCTGTTCATCATGACCGGCGGACTACCCAGCCTCTTCGCATATGAGCCGGCGTTCCGCTCCTCCGCTGCGACTTGAGCCGACACGGGGCCGGTTCCGGTTCTTGTGCGGGGTGGCCGGTCGGTTTTTGCCGGGAAGGTGGCATCTGCGGTTTTCTGGGAAAGGGCGACGAGGGGCGCGGCCCCCCGTTCCCTTTCCTTTTTGATCAGGCCGCGTCCTCCAGGCCCGGCCAGTTCCATCCGAGATAGTGCCGGAACGACACCAGGGGAACCCCGTAGTAGTCGAAGCGGTTGCGGGTTCCCAGGACGTCGGCGTCGAAGCCGTGGTCGTTGAGCCACTCGAACATGAGGCCATGTCGTGTCCCACCGCCTTCTCGGCGGCGGACTCGGGAATCTGCTCGTACCGCACGATGCGGAAGGTTACGCGGGAGATTTCCTTGACGACCCTCGCTATCGTCATCTCGTCTCCGGCGAGGTCGAACTCCCGGCCGCGGTAGCGCGCAGGATTCGAGAGCGCATCGGCGACGACGCGTCCGACGTCGGCGACCGAGACCATCTGCAGCATCTTGTCGGGACGAAGCGGCGTCGAGAGGACCCCCTTCTCGATCGACGGACGGTACCACTCCGATGCGAAATTCTCCATGAACCATACCGGCCGCAGGATCGTGTAGGAGCAGCCCGACTCCTTCAGGTGCTCCTCGATCACGTGCTTGCTCTCGAAGTGCGGAATCCCGGTCTTGTCGTTCGCGCAGCAGACCGAGGAGTAGACGATATGCCCCACGTCTGCTTTCGCACACGCATCGATCATCGCCTTGCCCTGCTTCACCTCGGCTTGCGGGCCTTCCTCGTACGGCGTCCCCACCACGAACGCCGCGTCCACGCCCTCCACCGCCTTCCGCAGGCTTCCCGGGTCCCGAAAGTCCCCGCGGACCACCTCGACGTTCGCGGCCCGCAGACCTTTCGCCTTCTCCGGATCCCGCGTCATCACCCGAACCCGATGCCCGTACGCCACAAGGTGGGGGATGGCAGCGCCTCCCTGTTGCCCCGTCGCGCCGGTGACCAGAACCGTTCGTGCTCCTGCATCCGCCATGTCATCCGACCTCCTTTTCGAATGCCTTCCGGTTCTGCCTTTCCTCAAAAAATTATACGGGGACGGGACGGCCGCCGGCGCACGCCGCCGTCATTTTTCAAGCCGACCACGCAAGGACCCGGACGCCGCGGCCCGCGCCGCGCGTCTTCGGTTTGCCTGCGGATCCTTCGGGAAAAATGGGCGATGGGAAGGAAAAGGAGGGAATGGAAGAGGGAACGCAGGTTCCC
>CAYWOT010000085.1:1869-9299 GCA_964459975.1 uncultured bacterium | reverse complement strand
TACGGGACGCGCGACATCGACGACCGGGACTGGGACGTAAGCGTCAAGGCCGTCGCGCACTACCCGGCGGTTCTCTACATGATGGACGACAGGCTGGACTGGACCACGGCGGTGGGGCAGGCCTACGTCTATCAGTCCACGGACGTGATGGCGTCGATCCAGCACCTCCGGGCGATGGCCAACGCCGAGGGCAACCTGGTCTCGACGCCGCAGCAGCAGGTGATCGTCCAGGGAGGAATCATCCAGATCGTCCCCGCCCAACCCCGGTACATCTTCGTGCCGACCTACGATCCCACGGTCATCTTCTACCGGCCCGTGTACGTCGGAGGGACGTTCGGGGGGTTTCTGGCCTTCAGCACCGGCTTCGTCATCGGAGCATGGCTGGACCGTGACTGCGATTGGCACGGTCATCGCATCTATTATACGGGCTGGCGGGGCGGCGGCTGGGTGGCCCGTTCGCGGCCGTACGTGCACATCACGACCCGGTACGTGGGCCCTCGGCACGCAACGATCCGGGTCAATCGGAGAATCGTCCGCAGGCGGGTGAACTTTGCGAACCTCGACCGGTACGACAGCGTGCATCGGCACGTGACGTTTCAGAACCGCGTCCGCCACCGCCCGGCCGGCAACGTCGGCATCCGCGTGAACAACCGGGTCATCGACCGCAACATCAATACGCGCGATCCGCGGCTCGACCGGTATCGCGGCCGGGAAATCCGGGTCCGGACGGTTCCGGCGGCGTCGCGGCCGGCCGTTCGCGCACCGGTCCACCAGCCCGCATCGCCGCCGCGCGCCGGGACCGCGCCGACACGCCCCGAGCCGCCCCCCGCGGTACAGCGGCAGCCGCGCCGGGAGCCGGGCGCGTTCACCCGGACCGAAGGCGGCTTCGATCCTCGCGCCGCAAGCCGACGCGGGAAGACGAGCCGGGAGGAGGCGGCGCGGCCCCGTCCGCCCGCGAAACGCGAAACGCCCGGGAGGTCCGTCGCTCCCCGGAAGCCCAACGCCACGCAGCGCGTGCCGGGCCGCCCGGCCGTCCCCCCGGAGAGACGGCGATGAGCGCGCGCGGAAGTTGCGGAGCGACCGGAACCGGAACCGGCCGGAGGGTGACCGGGAAACGATCCGCCTTACGCCGTTGCGCGCGCCTCCTGGCGTTTCTCCCGGCGCTCCTGGCGATCCTGCTGGCCGGGGTCGGCGGCTCGGTCGTCCACGCAAAGACGACGGAGGAGGCCCGGCCGCAGGCAAAGACCACCGACCAGGAAACGTTTTCAACAGCGGAAGCGGCGATGCACGCCCTCATCGCCGCCGCGACGGCCAAGGACCGCGGCGCGATCTCGAAGATCTTCGGACCCGGGTCGGACAAACTGCTCTCCGGCGATCCCGTCGCGGACAACAACGCCCTGGCGAAATTCGCGGCCGCCGCCGGGGAGTCCGCCAGCCTGCAGAGCGACGGCGCCGGGAAGTACACGCTCGTGGTCGGGAAAAACCACTGGCCCACTCCGATCCCGATCGTGCAGAAGGGAAACCGGTGGATCTTCGACACCGCGGCGGGCATCGACGAGATTCTGAACCGCAGGATCGGACAGAACGAGCTGTCGGCGATCGAGACCTGCCGCGCGTACGTGGTCGCACAGTGGGAGTACTTCACCGAAGGCGAGTGGGGCCACGGCGGGGTCGCGGCGTACGCGCAGAAATTCATCAGTTCGCCGGGCCAGCACGACGGTCTCTACTGGGAGACCGCGGAGGGCGAGAAGCCCAGCCCCCTGGGAGAACTCGTGGCCGCCGCACGCGCCGAAGGATACGGACGGGGCCGGCGGGCCGGGGCGAAGAGTTCCCGGGGAAGGCGGCCGTATCACGGATACTTTTTCAAGATCCTGACCCGGCAGGGTCCCAACGCCCCGGGCGGCCGATACGACTACATCATCAACGGCAACATGATCGCCGGTTTCGCGCTGGTCGCCTACCCCGACAAGTGGGGAAATTCCGGCGTGATGACCTTCATCGTCAACCAGCAGGGGCGCGTCTACGAGAAGAACCTCGGGCCGAATACGGCGAAGATCGCCGGAGGGATGACCGTGTACAATCCGGACCCGACCTGGAAACTCGTCGAGCCTTGAACAATCGGCCCCACCGCCGGTCCGGGCGCGAACACAGTTCGCGGCCGTCCGCGGATTCGAAGAACCTCCGTGGCGCGGACCGGGCGCGCAACTCGCATCGACCGTCCCCGACGGCCGACGCTTCAGGACGACGCGGGGGAGCCGGCCGGCGGGGCCGCTTCGGCCCCCGGGTCCCCGGCGCCGACGTTGAACCCCGCGTCGACGTAGTGGACCTCGCCGGTCACCCCCGAGGCCAAGTCCGAGAGAAGGTAGGCGGCGGCGTTCCCCACTTCCTCCTGCGTCACGTTCCGCCGGAGCAGGGCACCGCGGGCGTTCTTCTCCATCAGCTTGCGGAAATCGCCCACGCCGGAGGCGGCCAGCGTCCGGATGGGCCCCGCCGAGACGGCGTTGACGCGGATCCCGTCCGGGCCGAGGTCGTAGGCGAGGTACCGGGTCACCGCCTCCAGGGCGGCCTTCGCCACCCCCATCACGTTGTAGTTCGGCACGGCGCGCGCCGCCCCGAGGTAGGTCATCGTCACCATGGCCCCCCCCGGCGCCATCAAACGGGCCGCCCGCTGCGCGCAGGCGACGAACGAGTAGGCGGACACGTCCAGCGCGAGATGGAAGTCGGCACGCGAGGTATCCCGGAAGCGGCCGGTCAGCGAGTCCCTGTTGGCGAAGGCGATGGAATGGACGAGGAAGTCCAGGCGGCCCCACCGTGCCTCGGCCTTGGCGAAGAAGTCGTCGAGTTGGCCGTCGTCGGCGACGTCGAGCGGCTCCACGAAGTCGGATCCGATCGACGTCGCCAGGGGAAGGACCCGTTTCTTGAGCGGCTCGCCGAGATAGCTGAAACCGACCTCGGCCCCCTCCCGATGACAGGCCCTGGCGACGCCCCACGCGATGGACTTCTCGTTGGCGACGCCCAGGATCAACCCTTTGCGGCCTTGCAGAATGCCCATGAGACACCCCCCGGTTTCGATCACACGCAATCTTAGCAGGGAGTGCCCGAGAGAGCACGCCCTTCCGGCCTCCCGCGCCGGGAAAATCCCTCCGCCGGGAGGTTCCACGACCGGCTTCGCGATCCCTCATGCGCCGATGCCGCCCGCGGCAGGCCGCCCTTCGGGATGCTGCGGCGACCATTCGGTCGCGACGAGACGTCGGCCCGTGAACCTGCGGCCGTCGTCGGAGGCGAGAAAAACAGCGGGGGGAACCACGATCTCCGGCGGAAGGAGGGTCCGTCGAACCGAATCGGGGAGGCCCGGAGGGATCATGCCGGTGCGGGTCGCGCCCCCCGGAGCCACCTCATTGACCGTGATTCCCGTGCCCTCGAGTTCCTGCGCCCAGATGATCGTTTCCGATACGAGGGCGGCTTTCGAAGGACCGTAGGGAGAAAATCCCCTCCGTTTCATGGTCTCGTAATTCATGGTGACGTTGACGATCGCCCCCCCGCCGCGCAAGAGCATCCGGGGAACCGCCGCGCGCGCCATCAGAAACGGCCCGTTGACGTTGGTGTCGATCACCATGCGCCAGACGGCGGGCTCGATCTCCCAGAAGCGGGTCGGCTCCGTCAGGAAATCGGCGCTTACGTATTTCATCCCGCGTCCGGCATTGTTGACGAGAACGTCGAGCCGCCCGAACCGCTCGACCGTTTCGGAGACCGCCCGCTCGCAGGCCGCGGAATCGGTCACGTCGGCCATAAGGGCGAACGCGCGTTCCGGCCCCCACGCGGAAGCGAACGCCTCCACCTCGTTGCGTTTCCGGGCCGCCGTGACGGTGACCCTGGCCCCTTCGCGCACGTATCCCTCGGCAACCGCGCGCCCGATGCCGCGCCCGCCGCCGGTGACGATCGCGACCTTGCCGTTCAGTCTGCCCATGGATGCGTCCCCTTCCCCGGGGCGGCGCGACCCGCAGCTGGCGTCCGCAAGCGGCACCGCCGGCACCAGGGGGGCGCGAAATGCCCCGATTTCATTGCAAAAACCAGACCATGCGCACAGGGTTCCGCCCTCCACGCGGCCCTCGTCCGGAACGTGGACAGGGAACGGCCGAATATGCCAAGATTACCATCACGAGTGCAGGCCAGGCGAAACGTGCAATCTTCTTTATCGGGTGTCGGCCCGTCCGGAGCGGACATCCCCGGCGTTCCGACAAGGAGGTTGCCATGAAAAAGACCTACGGCGCTTCGGCGATGAACCGGAGAGAGTTCCTCGCGGCCGGCGTGGCGGGGACCACGGCGGTCCTCTTCGCGGGAAACGCGCTCGGCGGCACCTTCCGGCGCCGGGCGTCGTCGGAACCCTTCGTCTTCCCGACGCCCGTCCACAGGACTCTGGGGCGGACGGGACTGAACATCACCGTCATCAGCTTCGGGGCGATGCTTACGCCCGAGGCGGAGGTCATGGAAGTGGCGTTCGACCACGGCGTCAACTACGTGGACACGGCGCGGCGGTACATGGGCGGCAGGAACGAGGAAATCGTCGGCCGGGCGCTCAAAGGCCGGCGGGACCGGGTGTACGTGGCAACGAAGACGAAACCGTCCTCGACATCGAAGGAAGACATCATCCGGGATGTCGAGATGAGCCTCCGGGCTCTGGAGACGGACTATCTCGACGTCGTCCAGCTCCACAGTCTCACCGGCCGCGAGCGGGTCTTTCTCCCGGAGACGCGCGAGGCCCTGACGAAGCTCAAGGAACAGGGCAAGGTGCGCTTCGTAGGCGTTACGACCCACAAGAACCAGGCGGAAGTGCTGGGCGCCCTGGTCGATGATCGCAACCGCTTCTTCGACATGGCCCTCGTGGCTTACAACTTCCAGAGCGGCAAGGCGATCGCAGACGCGATCGCCAGAGCCGCAGCGGCGAACATCGGAATCGTCGCCATGAAGACGCTGGCGGGCGGATATCCGACCGAAGCGGTGGAGACGGTCAGTCCCCACCAGGCCGCGATCAAATGGACGCTTCGCGATTCGAACGTCTCGGCCGCCATTCCCGGCATGAAAGACCTGGCCGAGCTGAAGGAAGACCTCGCCGTCATGGGGATGCCGTTCCAGCACGCCGATCGACGTGCCCTCCGAAGGTACGGCGCCGCCATCCAGCCCTACTATTGCCACCTTTGCGGAGCGTGTGAAGGGACGTGTCCCAAGGGCGTGGAAATCAGCACGATCAACCGCTCCCTCATGTACTGGGAAGGGTACCGGAACCGTGCGCTCGCCCTGTCCACCTACCGTGAGGTCCGGTCGTCTGCATCGGCGTCCGCGTGCCTCCACTGCTCGGAATGCTCCGCACGGTGCGTCAACGGGCTCGATATTGCGGCGAAGATGGAGAAAGCCCGGAGGTTGACGGCTTGAAGGGAATCCTGCGCGCCCATCCCGTGGGATTCGGCACCGCCACCCGCGGCCTCGGGGTGATCTTACTTGCCGTCGCATGGTCGTCGCTCGCGTCGGCCCCGGTCCATGCCGTTGAGAACGCGATGACAGCCGTTCTGCCCGCGCCCGCGTGCACGGAAGGCTGGACGCTGGAGGAGAAGGCGGCCCTCTTCGACAGGGACACCCTCTACGATCACATCGACGGCGAAGCGGAACTCTATTTCCCGTACGGCTTCGACCTGCTCGCCTCCGCGCGGTATGCGAACGGCCGCAACTCGCGGACCGCCCTCGTGGCCGACGTCTACAGGATGGGCTCCCTGCTCGACGCCTTCGGGATATACGCCAACTACCGCCGGAGGGAAGGCGTGGCCGTCCAAGTCGGCGCCGAGGGGACGCTCTCTTCCTCCCAGCTGATCTTCTACCAGGGAAGGTATTTCGTGAGGCTTCAGGCAACCGGGTCGCCGGGGCCGCAAGACGACGTGTTCCTGGGATGCGCCCGGGCGATTTCGCACCGGCTTCCGCAGAACCCGGGCCGTCCCGAAGAGATCGAAGCGTTCCGGATCCCGGCGGTGGTCCCGAACAGCGAGCGGTACGCCGCGCAGAGCCTTCTCGGATACGACTTCTTCCGCCGGGGTCTCACCGCCGACGCGGTCGCGGACGGCGTACCGGTGCGGCTGTTCCTCGTCCTGGAGGACTCCGGCGACGCGGCATCCCGCACCTTCGACCGGTACCTCTCCTATCTCGAAGAATCGGGAAAGGACGTCCGAGTGAGGGCGACGCCCGGACGAAGGTCGCTCTCCGCCGTCGATCCGCTGTACGGGACCGTTTTTGCGGTGCAGACCGGCCGCTTCCTCCTCGGCGCCGTCCGGGTCCGGGACCGCGCCGCGGCCGAGCGGCTCGTCGAACAGGTGCGAAGGCGGATCGGCGGCCCGTAGCGCGCAGGGACGGCGGAAACGCGCCCAGCGGAACTCCGCGTCGGCCGGTTACCGCACCACCCCGTAAATCAGCCAGAGGGCCACGCCCAACGCCAGGAACGCGAAATATTTCTTGAGCCGGGCTCGGTCCGTCCGGACGCTTAGGCGAGGGCCGATCTGGGAGCCGATCAGCACCCCCCCCGCCAGCGGGAGGGTGAGCCCCAGGTCCAGATGTCCCTGCACGAGATGGCCGACCAGGCCCGTAAGCGCGGTAAGACCCACCATGAGGGACGAGCTTCCCACGGCGATCATGATCGGCACCCCGCCCAGGAGCGTCAGGACGGGGACCTTGATCAGTCCGCCGCCCACGCCGAGCAGCCCGGCCGCGAACCCGACCAGGGCCATGATCGGCAAGAGCAGCGGCAGATTGATCGCGTACGGTTCGGCGACGTCCATGCGGTTCCAGGTCCACCACTGCGCGCCGGGCTTGCGCCGGGAGCCCTCCTTGACCGGCCTGTACATGAAATAGGCGCCGATCAAGAGCACGCACGCGAAGAGCAGCTTGCCGACGAATGAGGGAATGTAGGAGGAAAGGTAGCCGCCCAGGAACGAGCCCAGGTTCGTCGGGGGCTCGACCACCAGCACCATCTTCCAGTCGATCATCCCGTACCTGGAGAAAATCAGCATCGACGAGATCGAGACGACGATGATCAGCACCTGGCTGGTGGTCGCCGCCACGTAAAATGGGACCGAAACGGCGAGCAGCATGGGAACGTAGAACGCGCCGCCCCCCTGCCCCAGCATCGAAAAGACGATGGAGATCACCAGAAAGAGGAGCACCAGGAACATCAGCGTCAGGTGCGACATCGAGACCCTCGTCGATCCGGGTTCCCCGTGGCGCGGGACTCCCCCCGCCGCGGCGGACGATCTTCGACACGGTATCACGCCCGGCCGGAAATCCGGCAACTATCGTCGGTCCGTCGCGGACGCACGCCCTCGCATTCCGCCGTCGACGGGAACGACCGCTCGTCGCCTCCCTCCCCGCGTCTCATCGTGCCCCACCGGTCG
>CAYWOT010000085.1:0-1859 GCA_964459975.1 uncultured bacterium | reverse complement strand
GAAACGGAACCCGTTCCCCGGCGCCGGCGCCCGGGCCTCGGGTGTCGGAGATTTCGGAAAGACGTGGCGGAAGGCCGCCCGACCTCCCGTACCGAAAAGCAGCCGCGCATAGGGAAACCGGGGCTGCGGGTTGCCGCCCGCGGCCCGTGCCCGCCGGGAGTTCAAAAGACTCGGGCGGCGTTCGCCGCGTCCGGAGGACCGCGCATCCGGCCTTCGGACCCGCGCCGGCCCGAAGACCTCCGGATCGGGTCGCTTCGGGCTTCCGGCTTGACAGCCCCTCGCCCGCTCCCTACTCTTAAGTGCGGATCCCGTCCATGGCCGCAGGTCGCAAGCGAACGACGCGGGACCGAACCCGCGGTTTCTTGCGTTCCGAGCCGACCGCGACGAGCGCCCGTCGATGGAGGAGCTTCTTGTCCGTCGCAACAAACCAAACGTCATCGGAACCCAAAGGAGGTACTCAGGCGATGCGAAAAGCGTCACTGCTCGGAATGCTCGTCCTGGCGGCCGTCATGGCCTGGTTGCCGGCCGGCCGGGTCCAGGCGGCGCAGACCATCAAGATCGGAATCAACGCGCCCCTGACCGGAGACATCCCGAAGGTCGGCGAGGGAACGAAGTTCGCCGCCCAGATGTGGCTGGACGACGTGAACAAGGCGGGGGGGATCACCGTCGGGAACAAGAAATACCCGGTGGAGCTCGTCCTCGAGGACAACGAGTCCAAGGCGGAGTCCGCCGTCAAGGTCACGACGAAGATGATCACGGAAGACGACATCCTCGTCATGATCGGACCGCAGGCGTCCAAGCAGGCGGTGCCGGCGGGCGGAATCGCGAACAACTACAAGACGCCGATGATCACGCCGTGGTCGACGAACCCCGACACGACGAAGGACCGGCCGTACGTCTTCCGCGCCTGCTTCCTCGATCCGTTCCAGGGGCCGGTTCTGGCCAAGTTCATCACGCACGAATTCGGGTTCACCAAGGCCGCGGTCCTGTACGACGTGGCGAGCGACTACCCCAAAGGGCTCGCGGAGTTCTTCAAGCAGGCCTGGGAAAAGCTGCACGGCCCGGGGTCGGTGGTCGCCTACGAAAGCTTTACGACCAAGGACACCGACTTCAGCTCCCAGCTGACCAAGATCATCAACTCCGGCGCCCAGGTGCTGTTCACGCCGCAGTACTACAACGAAGTCGCGCTGATCGTCCAGCAGGCGCACCAGCTCGGCTGGCACAAGCCCATCGTGGGCAGCGACAGCTGGGGCTCGGCCGAGACGGTGAACCTCTGCGGGAAGGACTGCTACGGGGCGTTCTTCAGCACCCACTACGCCGCGGCCGGCGCCAAGGGGAAGACCAAGGAATTCATCGACCGGTACAAGGCGAAGTACGGCTACGTGCCCGACGACGTGGCGGCGCTCACCTGGGACGCTCTGGGTCTGGCCAAGACGGCGATCGAGAACACCGGGGGCTTGACCGGAGACCTGAAGAAGGACCGGGAAAACGTGCGCAACGCGATGGCCCACATCAAGACGTTCAAGGGGATCACGGGGAACATGACGTTCTCCGGCAGCGGCGATCCCGCGAAATGCGCGGTCATCGTCAAGATCAGCGACAAGGGCGAGTTCACGTTCTACAAGTCGGTCTGCCCGTAACGGAGACCCCTCGCCCACGCGTAACGCCGCAAGGCGGGCCAGGGCTCTTCCGCAAGAGCCCTGAGCCCGCCTTTGTCGAGAGGAGGCCGACCGCGTAACCCCATGGTCATCTTCCTGCAGAACTTCGTCAACGCCCTCCAGTGGGGGAGCTTCTACGCCCTGATCGCACTGGGGTACTCCATGGTGTACAGCATCCTGATGCTGTTCAACTTCGCGCAC
>CAYWOT010000084.1:0-9324 GCA_964459975.1 uncultured bacterium | reverse complement strand
CGGGCGGTGGCTCCGGCTTCGTCGCTACCGACCCCCGCGTGGGGCACCCCGTCTCGGCGGCTCGCCCGCCGCGCCTCCGAATACGTTGCAGTAGCGAATTTATGAATCGTGAAGTTGTGTATTCAGCCGCCGAGCATCGCGGGGATTCCAGGAAAGAGCGTCACGATCACCAGAAGGACCGTGAGCACGATCATGACGACCGTGGTCGCCCAGGCGATCCCGTTGAACGCCTTCGAATTGACGTGCTCGCCCATCAGCTCCGGGTCGTTGATGAGCTTCAGCATGAAGACCAGGACGAACGGCAGGAGGATCCCGTTGGCGACCTGGGAGAACAGCATGATGAGGATCAGCGGGGCTGCAGGATACAGGACGCAGAACGCGCCGGCCACGATGATGCCCGTGTAGAGCCAGAAGAAGTGAGGGGCGCTCCGGAAGTCCTTGTCGATTCCGGATTCCCACCCCATCCCCTCGCAGACCGAGTAGGCGGTCGCCAGGGGCAGGATGGACGCGGAAAACAGCGAGGCGTTCGCCAGGCCGACCGCGAAGAGGACCGAGGCGTATTTCCCGGCGAGCGGCGCGAGGGCGAGCGCCGCGTCCTTCGCATCGTGGATGTGGATGCCGTTCGCGAACAGCGTCGCGCCGCACGCGACGATGATTGACAGCGCCACGATGTCCGTGACGAAGCAGCCCGCGACCACGTCCGCCCGGCAAAGCGCGTAGTTCTCGACGGAGATCCGTTTTTCCACGACCGCCGATTGCAGGTAGAACTGCATCCACGGGGCGATCGTCGTGCCCACCATCCCGATCAGCATGACCACGTAGGCGCTGTCCGTGTTGAGGACGGGCGTGACGAGGTTCCGCGCGACGGACCCCCACTGGGGATGCGCGAACCACGCCGACACGGCGTACGTGAAGTACAGGGTGCTCGCCATGAGGAAGATCTTCTCCACGACGCGGTAGGTGCCCTTCACCACGAGGAACCAGACCGCCACCGCGCCGATCGGGACCGAGAGGTACCGGCTGACGCCGAAGATCTCCAGCGCCGCCGCCCACCCGGCGAACTCCGCGACCGTGTTGGCCAGGTTCGCCAGCAGGATGGCGACGAGGAGGAAGAAGGTCGGGCGCACGCCGAACTTCTCGCGGATGAGGTCGGCCAGCGTCTTGCCCGTGACCACGCCCATCCGGGCGACCATCTCCTGGACGACGATCAGCGCCGCCGTGATCGGAATCAGCGTCCAGAGGAGGGCATACCCGAACTGCGCGCCCGCGATCGAGTAGGTGGCGATCCCGCCGGCGTCGTTGTCGACCGAAGCCGTGATGATCCCCGGCCCCATGACCGCCAGGAACACGAGGAACGCCTTCTTGTCCGGACGGCGAAAGCGCATGGCGGAGTCTCCGTGCGTCGAACCCTAATCTTCATGAAAGTACCACACTTACGGCTCGAGTGCCTACCGAAAGGGGCGGGGGCTTCCATTCCTCCGCCGTTGGGCTATAATTGAAGTCCTCACCGCATGACGCCGCGGGCTGTCGTTCCTCGCTCGGGAGGAGGAGGTGCCTTATGGAACTCCTGCTGACCAACCTCGAAATTCGCGCCCTCAAGGATGTCCTCGAATCGGAGATCTCGCACCTGGGGCTTGAGGTCGCGGCCACGAAGGACCTGCGGGTCCGGGAGAACCTGGTGACAGAGAAGGAACTCCTGCTCTCGATCCTGGAGAAACTGCCCTCCGCCGTTCTCGACGTGGCGTAAGAAAAAGAAACCGGCGCACGCCGGTTCGGGGGCGGTCTCCGGGAAACGCGCCGGGGTAGTCCGACGGCGCGCCGTGGCTCGCCGGTCCCGAGGCGTGAGCGGGGTCGACGTCGATCGTCGCGTCCGACAGGTACCGGAGGCGGCGGAACATCCGGCTGCGTCCGCGTGTTTTTCTTGCCATCCCACCCAAATATCGATATAGATGGATCCGGTCCGGGCCCCGACGTCCGCCGAGCCCGGAATCGGTCCGCCGGCCTTTCGCGATAGCCGGCGCCGCTCTTCACGTTCGAATCCGTCTGCAGTGCGCGTCAACCCGGCAATCGGCAACCGAATCCCTCGCGAAAATCGGGATTCGTGACATTCCGGCGTCCGTACCGGAGGCCCCGGCCCGAAGAAGGGAGAAACGTATGCGGCATCGGTGCGCGACACAGAGGTCTCTCCTGGTTTCGGCGGTCCTGTGCGGGATCCTGCTCGCAGGGTGCGGAGGCGGAGGAGGCGGCGATGTGCAGGGGGGCACGCCCGCGCCGACCCTTCCCACCCGGTTCGGCTAACAGATCCGCGCGCTCGATTCCGGTCCCCTGGTCGCCACGCAGGGCGGAACCTCGGCGCAGGTGGCCGACTTGGACATGAACGGAACGTATGACCGGGCCACGGAGGCGGTGACGCTCACCCCCGGCAGCGGTCCCTTGGCGGCGACGCTCCAGGGCGGGCCGTTCGGCACGCTTCCCGTATACCTGTCGCAGCAGCAGTGGGCATGGGTCGGTTCGGCGTTGCCGACGAGGGGAGAGCTGTACGTCCAGCGATCGGACACCGACACTATCCTGGTCACGGTCGACAACACGCTCCCCGGTGTCAGCGTGACATGGCACGACAACACCGAGACGTTCGGCCCGGACTCCTTCACCTGGGCGCAGTTCGAGGACCTCGTCGGGAGCGGCGCTCCGGAGTATCAGCAGATCGCGTCCTTCGCGTACTCGATGCGCGGGTTCGTCTTCGAACAGGCGGCACGCATGATCGACGCCCTGGAGATCATCACGTCGCGGGACGCGGAGCTCGCCGCGGGCCCGGTCGTCGTCTCCTGCGATCCGTACCCTCCCGGCTCCGCAACCGCCGGGACCGTCACGTACACGTGGAACGACGACACCGGCAACGGCGACCTGGGCCCCGGGGACAGCTTCACCATCGCCTACGACCAATGCTGGGTGAACGATCCGGCCGACGACATCGACGAGCTGGTAAACGGCACCGCGAGCTTGAGCGGCTATACGGAGGTGACCGATCCGTCCCTGTGGATCGGAGGCGACATGACGTTCTCGAATCTCGTCGTGACGGAGACGCAGGAAACGTCGCCGGGCGTCTTCGAGACGCTCCCGGACCCCGTCACGGTCGGCGGGGGGCTCCAGATCTTCTTCTGGGAGCTGTAGCGCCCGGGGACCGCGGGATGTCGCCCGCGTAACGCTTTAGAACCGGTATCCGATCCCGGCGAAGCCGGAGTGGGACACCGAGGATCCGAGGCTCCCCTCGGTATCGGTAAGCGTGTACCCGGCCCGTGAAAAGAGCGAGGTGGACCAGTTCTTCGAGACGGTGACGGAGACTGCGTGCCGGTCCACCTTCTCGCGGACCACATCGGTTCCGAACGCCGACGAGAACATCCGGTGCATCCCGAATCCCGCTGCCGGCACGGGCCCGGTCCCGACGGAGCGGAAGGAATCCCCGTGCGTGAACGCGTATCCCAGCTCGGCGCGCAGCGAGGCGCTCGCCGCCACTCCGAGATACGCGCCGAGGGTGTGTTCGGAAAAGGAGAAGGTGTCGGAGTGCGCCCGACTGTCCGTGTAGACGTAGTACTCGCCCAGATACAGGTTTCTCCGGATTCGCTCTTCGACGGCCACCTTTCCCCCGGCCGCCACCGCCGATTGGTCGGAGTCCCGTACCTCCTTGGCCTGCACGAAGGGCGTTATCGTCGCCGTCCAGAGGGCGCGCGGCACGTAGACGATGCCGGACGCCGCCGTGGCGGCCACGGAATCCAGCTCGGAGGTCCTGGCGTACGCGCTCCCTTCCACGGTGGCGGAGAAGGTGAAGCCCCACCGCCTCTCGCCCGACGGACCGTGCGCGAACCCCCCGTATGCGGTCAGGAACCCGTCGCTTCGGCCTCCTTCGATGGACCGGTCCACGTTCGTGTCGAATCCGATCGAGGTTCCGGCTTCCCAGCCGGCGGCGGCGACCGCAGCGCCTCCGATCCCGAAAGTCAGGGAGAACACGACTGCAAGGGGCCAGCTCCGCTTCATGGGGTACGCTCCCGGTCTCCGTAAGGATTTCATTTCGTTATCGGCGTCCCGGCATCCGGCCGCCCATGCCTCCGCGCATTCCGCCGGGCCCGCCCATCGGCGATCCCATCCCCATGCCACGTCCCCCCCCGCGCGCGCCGGCTCCCCCCCACAGGGGCACGCCGCCTTCATCGCGGAACGACAGCGACCTTCCGTTCCCGGGAAGGATCACCTCCTGCGCGATGATATAGAGCCTTCCGTCCTTGCCCACCGACTTGGAACCGCGTACCCGCACGGAGGTCCCGTCGGGCAAGTCGATCTTCAGGTCGTTCCAGAACCACGTCGGAGCGGCGAGCACCGTGTAGGTGTCCCGGTCCGACCGGAGGAGGAACCGGACGGGGCCCTGCTCGGGCCGGGACAGGCCGGTCGCTTTGCCCTGGACCTCCCCGACGGTATTGGGGTCGAACCCGCCGGGATACCGGATGCCGCTTCCCGCGAGAACGACGTCTTCCTGCGCTCCTGCGGTCCCGGCGACCGGCGGCGATGCGAGCGCGGCCAGTGCGAAAAGAAGGAGCAGGGCGGCGCAGACCGCCCCGCTCCGGCCCGACGGGCGGGCGCTACCTCTGCGAGGGCGCGCCGTACCCCGTACCGTCCATCGGGCGGTCGCCCTGGTTACCTGTTCCGTCTCCCGGGCCATACGTGTTTCCCCTCCTTCCCGTCGTCCCCTCCGGGTCTCCGGCGGCGTGGGTGCCGAAGCCGTCGTGCAGGCGAAGACGGTCCTGCGTCTGCACCCTCTCCATCTGCCCCATCGGGGCCCCGCCAAGCGGACCTCCGCCCGCCAACCCGCGACCCCCCGGCCCCGCCACGCCTCCTCTCCCGCCGGGGCCCGCCAGAGCCAGGGTGGGAAGGGTCGCCGCCACGAGAAACGCTCCCGCCAGAATGGCCGTGCCCATTTTTCCTTTCATCGGTCCTTCCTCCTTTTGGTGGGTTCCATGTTCCGCCCCCACAAGGAGCAAGGAGGATGCCACGACGGCGGGCGGCGTGAAAGCAGCCGGAATTCGGGTTGTTTCGGTTGCGGTCGGAACCGGCGGTGCCGGCCGGTCTGCAAACCGTGCACTCCGGACGCGCAGAATCTGCACCGCCTTTTAGAACCCATACTCCTTGATCCGGTACTGCAGCGTCCGGACGGAAATGCCGAGGATCCGCGCCGCGCGTTTCCGGTTTCCTCCCGCGTCGGCCAGCGCCCTGCGGATCGTCTCCTTCTCGGCTTCCCGGAGCAGTCCGCCCGCAGCCGCGCGACCGCCGGCCGCTTCCAGGCCCAGGTGCTCCGCCCCGATCCTTCCGCCCGAAAGGATGACGGCGCGCTCGATCACGTTCTGCAGCTCCCGGATATTTCCCGGCCAGGGATACCGGAGCAGGTCGAACGCCGCCTCGTCCGAGAGGCGCGCCTCCCGTTTCCCGAAGGCCATAGCGAAGCGCTGCGCGAAATATTGCGCCAGCCGCGGGATCGCGTCGCGGCGTTCCGCAAGCGCCGGCAGGGCGATCGGGAAGACGTTGAGCCGATAGAACAGATCTTCCCGGAAACCGCCCGACGCCACCTCGGCGCGGATGTCCTTGTTGGTCGCCGAGATGATCCGGACGTCGACCGGGATGGTCCGGGTTCCCCCGATCCGCTCGAACTCCCTCTCCTGGATCACGCGGAGCAGCTTGACCTGAACGGAGGGCGGGATCTCGGCGATCTCATCGAGAAAGACGGTTCCGCCGTCGGCCAGCTCGAACCTTCCCTTTTTCCGGGAGACGGCCCCCGTGAACGCGCCGCGTTCGTGGCCGAACAGCTCGCTTTCGAGAAGGGCCTCGGGAAGCGCGGCGCAGTGGACGGCGACGAACGCGTCCGACGCGCGCGGGCTCATCCGGTGGATGGTCCTCGCCACGAGTTCCTTGCCCGTCCCGCTCGGGCCGGTGATCAGGACCGAAGAAGGGGTCGGCGCGACGTCTCGCACCAGGCGGCGCACCTCCTCCATTCGTTTTCCCAGGAAGATCATGTCCGGCGGAGGGAAGCGGCTGCCGATCTCCTCGGACAGAAGGGAGATCCGGGCCTCCGATTCGGCCTCCTTCAGGACGCGGCGGACGACGCGGCGCAGTTCCTCCGGACTCTCGAGCGGCTTGGTCAGGTAGTCGGAGGCCCCCGCCTTCATGGCCTCCACGGCGTTGCCGATCGATCCGAACGCGGTGACGACGATCCATCGGGTTTCGGCCCGCAGCCCCTTTCCCTGCCGCAGGAGCGACAACCCCGAGAGGTCGGGCATCCGCAAGTCGGTCACGACCAGGTCGAATTCCTGCTCCGAAAGGGCTTCCAGCGCCTCCGTGCCGGTCTTCGCCTCCGCAACCCGGTGCCCCTCGTCCTGCAGCACGGTGGAGAAGAAGGAGAGCATCATCTCGTCGTCGTCGACGACCAGAATGGTTTTAGGCACGAGCGCCGCCCTCCGCCGAGGGGAGCACGATGGACAGAACGGCGCCGCCCTCCTTCCGATTGGCCAGTTCGATTCGCCCTCCCATCCCTTCCACCACCTTCCTCGAGTAGGCGAGGCCGAGGCCCGTTCCGTCCGTCTTCGTCGTGTGGAAAGGCGTGAACAGGAGGGGCCGCTCCGTTTCGGGAATGCCGCGACCGGCGTCTTCGATCCGGATGGCGACCCGACGGCCTTCCTCCCGGGCGGATACCCGCAGAGTGCCGCGGTCCTGCATCGCCTCCATCCCGTTCCGGACGCCGTTGGCGACGACGCGCCGCAGCTTCTCCCCGTCGGCGAACGCGCAGATGCCGGGAGGAACCGCGACGTCCACGCGGCCGCTCCACTGCGAGGCGTCGGCGGCCACCGCATCGCGAACCAGGGCACCCACGTCGACGGGACGCAGGTCGTAGACCTCTTCGCGGGAGAACAGAAGGAGTTCGTTGACGAGGGACTCCATGCGCGCCACGCCGCGAAGCACCGCGGAGATCGCGCCGCCGCCCCCGGCGCCGGGTTTTTCCGCCGCCAGTTGGGCGAACCCTTTGACGCTGCCGAGCGCGTTGCGGATCTCGTGGGCAAGAGACGCCGTCATCTGCCCGATCAGGGAAAGGCGCTCCCGTTTCGCCATTTCGCCGACGAGGCGGAACCGCCGCGCCATCTCCCGCTCCAGGAGGAGTCCGGCCGTCCAGAGCAGCGCGAGCACGCCTCCGACCGTCCACCACATCCTCCGCGCGTCGGAAACGATGCGGTCCGCCCCGGCCGTGTTCAGGACGATCCGGAGAAGCTCGGGGGCGGCCCCTCGGCGGCGGAAAACGTAGTTGTACTCGTACGCGGGCACGCCGGTGCCGAGGACGATCCGGCGCCCGAAATTCGCTCCCGAGCGCAGCCATGCCCCGATTCCCGGTTCGGTCAGGCGCGTTCCCGCCATCTTCGGATTGGTATGGAAGCGGATCGTTCCGTCTTCCTCCGCGATCAATGCGTATGCCACGACCCGGTCCGACAGGATTTCGTGCACGTTCCCGGCTTCCCCCCGCCCTCCTGCGCGGAGCGCCCCCTCGGCGGCCGCGGACAGCGCCAGTGCGGTGCTCCGGAGCGACAGATCGGCGAAGGCGCCGGCGTTGCGGGTGTTCCGGTGCGTGACGTACACGATCGCTCCCGACGCCGCGGCCAGGACGAGGATCAGGACCGCCCGCAACGCGACCGGAACCGCGGATCTCACGGGAGGGAGCGCTCCGAGCGGCCCGCCGCGTCGGAGGGGCGGAATCCCTGTTCGTGGAGACGGGAGACGAGGTCCTCCCCGTGCGCCCGGTCGCGCGTCTCCAGAAGGAGCACGACCGCGGAAAACCCGGGCGGACAGTCGGGCGGAAGGCGGTCGTGCGCGATACTGATCACGTTCGACCGCTCCCGCGCTACCGCGGCGAGCAGGGCGGCGAGCGCCCCGGGCCGGTCCGCGACGAGGAACCGGAGGCGTACGAGCCGGCCGGAGCGGAACAGCCCCCGCTCGATGATCCGGGAAAGGAAGGTCACGTCGATGTTCCCCCCCGAGAGCACCATCACCGCGGGGAATTTTCGGGGCGGCCGCTTGAAAAGCAGGGCGGCCAGGGCGGCGGCGCCCGCCCCCTCCAGGGTGGTCTTCATTTCCTCGAGGGCGTAGAGGATCGCCGCGGCGATCTCTTCGTCGTCGACCGCGGCGGCGTCGTCGACGAAGCGCCCGGCGGCCTCGAAGGTCCGGTCGCTCATTCGCCGGACGGCGATTCCGTCCGCGATCGTTCGGGCTTCGGAGATCGCCACCGGCCGCCCCTCGCGAAGAGAAGGGATGAGCGAGGACGCCCCCGCCGCCTGGACGGCCACGATTTCGGCGGCAGGGCACGTTTCCTTGACCGCGGCGCCGATTCCGGCGAGCAGCCCGCCTCCGCCCACCGGGACGTAGATCGTCCCCGGAGCCTGGATCTCCTCCACGATTTCCAGGCCGAGCGTGCCTTGGCCCGCGATCACGGCGGGGTCGTCGAAGGGGTGCACCATGACGAACCCGCTCTCCCTGGCCAGCTCTTCCGCGTGGCGGGACGCGTCGTCGAACGACTCGCCGTGGTGGACGATCCGCACGGTCTCGCCGCCGTCGCCCTGCGCCGCGGCCGCCTTGGCGACCGGCGCCCACACGGGCATCACCAGGGTCGCGGGAATCCCGGCCGCCCGCGCGGCACGGGCCACTCCCCGCGCATGATTTCCCGCGCTGGCCGCGACGATGCCGCGGACGCGGGCCGGGTCCAGGGAAAGGACCTTGCTCGCCGCGCCCCGGATCTTGAACGAGCCGGAATTCTGCAGGTTTTCCAGCTTCGACAGGACCCGTCCTCCGCACCGGGCCGAAAGCGGAGGTTCTTCGACGAGCGGAGTCGCATAGGCCAGGCGATAGACCCGCTCCCTCGCGTCGATCACGTCCCTGCGTCCGAAATCCATTCCGATGCAAGACCTCCGCGGCGGCGTACGGTTTCGCTCCGGTACGCCGTCCAGTCTACCCTTTGCGGAACCTGGGAGCCAGCGGGAGCGTTCCCGGCCGGGGATAAGAGCGATTGCCCCGCAAGGACGCCGCCGGCGTTCCCCATCCCCGTACAGGCGGCGAGTTCCCGCTCGAATCGGGAAGGGCCGGCCCCAGGACGTAGGCGCCGCTCTCGAGGGCCTCCAGGGAAGGCGGTATCGAAATCGTTTCTGAGATCGTGGTATTGCCGGGCAGGACCGTAGAATCCGACTCGTAGGATCGACTGGGGGGGGGGGGGGGGGGGGGGGGGGGGGGGGGGGGGGGGGGGGGGGGGGG
>CAYWOT010000083.1:0-9412 GCA_964459975.1 uncultured bacterium | reverse complement strand
CCCACCGGGTGGCCGCAGGCGATCAAGCCCCCCGAGGGATTGACCGGCAGCGTCCCCTTCGTCTTCAACGTAAGACCGTAGTCGATCTGGGGGAGAAAGGGGTGTCCCTCCTCGACGAACTTCCCCCCTTCGCCGTACCTGCACAAGGCCAGGTCTTCGTACGTCTGGATTTCCGACGAGGTGTAGGCGTCGTGCAGCTCGACGAAGGAAAGCTCCCGGAGGGGATCCCGGATGCCCGCCATGCGGTACGCCTGGAGGGCGGCGGTCCTTCCGGCGCGGAAGGAGTGGACGCCGGGATACTTGAGATCGCGGTAGTCGTCCTCGCTCTCGTTCGGAGCGAGAATCACCTTCCCGTGGGGACGGTCCGCGAACCGCATGAAATCGGTCCCCGTTCCGATCCCCGCGATCCGAACCGGCCGGTCCGTGAGGCGGAACGCGGTCTCCTCGTCCGCCAGGATGCAGACGGCCGCGCCGTCCGACATGACGCAGATGTCGAGAAGGGTGAGCGGATAGGCCACCATCTCGGCGCTGCGCACGTCCGGGATCGAGAGTCTCCGTTGCTTCTGCGCGTACGGGTTGTAGCAGGCGTTCGCATGGTTTTTCACCGACACCATCGCCATCTGCTCGACCGTGGTTCCGAACTCGTGCATGTGGCGGTTCACCATCATCGCGTAGTAGCCGGAGTAGAAGCCGCCGACGGGGTAATCGAAGTTCGTGTCCGAGGCATGCGCGATGAATTCGTTCCCCTTCCACGTCCGGACCCGCGACATCGTCTCGAAGCCGAACGCCACGCAGCAGTTCATCCGGCCCGACGCCACGGACTCCCACGCCGCCTGGAAGCACAACCCCCCCGTGGCCCCGCCTCCTTCGACGCGCTTGTTCGGCTTCGGACAGAGACCCAGATAGTCCGCCGCCATGATCCCCGCCATCAGCTGCCGCGTGAAGTGGTCCGAAAAATAGGACCCCACGGATCCGTCGATCGCGTCCGTCGAAAGGTCCGGCACGTCCCCGAGGGCGTAATCGAACGCTTCCTTGACCATCTTCTGGAACGTCGCGTCCGGCCGGGCCTTGACGAACCGGCTGACTCCCCCCGATACCATGTAGACGGGCCTCATGGAATCTCTCCTTCAGGAAAAGGAAACCACCCTCCGAACCGGTCCCGACCCGGCTTTGTCCCGCGCTAGGACCGCGGACGGACGCGCGTTCGCACGTAGTCCACGATCTCGGCCAGGCTCGCACCGGGCGTGAAGATCCGGTCGACTCCCTGTTTCCGGAGGGTGTCGACGTCGCCCTCCGGTATGATCCCTCCGCCGAAGACGACGATCCGGTCCATCCCCTTCTCATGGAGCAGCTCAAGGACCTTTGGGAAGAGATGATTGTGCGCTCCGGAAAGGATCGACAGCCCGATGGCGTCGACGCCCTCCTGCACGGCGGCGTTTACGATCATTTCCGGGGTCTGGTGAAGGCCCGTGTAGATGACTTCGAACCCGGCGTCGCGCAGCGCGCGCGCGATCACCTTCGCCCCCCGGTCGTGTCCGTCGAGTCCCGGTTTCCCGACCAGCACACGGACCTTTCTTCGCGCCTTCCCCCTCCGCGTCCCCGGCCTCGGCCTTTCGGGAGCCTTCGCCATATTCCCCCCCGTCACCGTTCGACGCCCGCCCGGGCGTCGACCCCTTTCGCGTAGTAGTGCTTGATCTCCCGCATCTCGGTCACGAGGTCGGCGGCCTCCACGATCTCCCGGGGGGCCCCGCGTCCCGTCAGCACGATCTCCATCCCGTCCGGCTTCCGGGTCAGCAGGCCGAGGACCTCTCCTAGGGGAAGCAGCCCGAAGTCGACGGCGCTGACGATCTCGTCGAGCACGACGATGTCGGCCTTCCCGCCCGTGACCGTTTCCTGCGCTGCGCGCAACCCCTCCCGGGCGAGCCGGAGGTCCTCCGGATCGGGATCGCCGCGGCGCACGAAGACGTCCCGCCCCGCCTGCCGGATCTCCACGAAGGGGGCCAGCATCGCGACGCCCGCAAGCTCCCCGTAGTCGGTCCACCCCTTCATGAACTGGATGATCACGGTCCGCAGCCGGTGGCCGGCCGCCCGTACGGCGAGCCCGAGCGCCGCGGTGGTCTTTCCCTTGCCGTTCCCCGTGTAGACCTGGATGTAGCCCTTACCGAGACCCTCGGGCTTCATGGCCTGTTCCCTCCCGCCGGGTCGCGCCCCGCCCTTCGCGGGCGGTGCGTCACAGATCCCGCAACAAGGCGGCCGCGATCACCAGCCGCTGGATTTCGGACGTGCCCTCGTAGATCTCCGTGATCTTGGCATCCCGGAAATGGCGCTCGGCGGGGTACTCCTTGATGTACCCGTAGCCCCCGTGAATCTGGATTCCTTTGACGCCCGCCCGCATCGCCGCCTCGGACGCGTACAGCTTCGCCATCGAGGACTCCTTCGAGTGCCGGACGTTCCGGTCCTTCATCCAGGCGGCGCGGTGCGTGAGCAGCCGCGCCCCGTCGATCTCCGCGGCCATGTCGGCGAGCATCCACTGGATCGCCTGGAAATTCACGATCGGCTGGCCGAACTGCCTGCGCTGTTTCCCGTATGCGAGCGCATCCTCGAGAGACGCCCGCGCGATCCCGACCGCCTGGGCAGCCACCCCGATCCGTCCTCCGTCCAGGGTATGCATGGCGATCCGGAACCCCTCCCCTTCCTCTCCCAGCCGCTCCTCGGCGGGGATGTGCACGTCTTCCAGTGTGATCGACGCCGTAGGCGATGCGGTAATTCCGAGTTTTTTTTCATGTTTCCCGACTGTTATGCCGCCGGATTTCATGTCGAGAATGAATGCGGTGATCCCCTTGTGTTTCCGTTCCTTGGCGGTCGCCGTGAACAGGATGCACGTGTCCGCCTGCGGCGCGTTCGTGATGAAGTTCTTGCTCCCGTTCACCACGTAGCCGGATCCCTTCCGGACGGCGGTCGTCTTCTGGGCCGCGGCGTCGGAGCCCGCCTCCGGCTCCGTCAGCGCGAAGCATCCGAGGTGCTTTCCCGAGGCAAGGAGCGGAAGATGGCATTTCTTCTGTTCTTCGGTTCCGAACGTGAGAATGGGGTCGCACACGAGCGAATTGTTGACCGACATGATGACGGCGGTGGAGGCGCAGGCCCGCGCGATCTCTTCCATCGCGATCGCGTAGCACACGGTGTCCATTCCGGATCCCCCGTACTCCTCCGGCACGGCGATCCCCAGGAATCCCAGCTCGCCCATCTGCCGGACGAGCTCCTCGGGGAACCGCCTGCTCTCGTCGAGCTCCGCCGCCTTCGGAAGCACTTCCTTCTGCGCGAAGCTTCGCGCCGTCTCCCGGATCATCCGCTGCTCTTCGGTCAGATCGAAACGCATCGTTGGCCTCTTTTCCCGAGCGACAAGGATCCGATCGGCCGGTTATCGGCCGCGGAACGCCGGTTTGCGTTTCTCGAGAAACGCGCTGATCCCCTCCGCGCGGTCTTCCGTGGCGAACCCGACGGAGAATGCGTTGGCCTCCAGGGCGCACGCATTGCCGAGGTCGAGGTCCAGCCCCCGGTTGATCGCCATCTTCGCCTTCCCGACCGCGACCGCACTCCGCGAAAGGATCGTCCCGGCGAGCTCGCGCGCAACGGCCATGAGCCGGTCGCGGGGGACGACCCGGTTGACAAGCCCGATCTCGTACGCCCGTTGGGCCGAGATCATCTCCCCGGTGAGGACCATCTCCTTCGCGAGGTTTCTTCCGACCAGGCGGGGCAGACGCTGCGTCCCGCCGAAGCCCGGGATGATCCCCAGGGTCACCTCGGGCTGGCCGAAACGGGCCGTGTCGGCGGCGACCAGCAGGTCACACGCCATCGCGAGCTCGCACCCTCCCCCGAGCGCGTATCCGTTGATCACCCCGACGACCGGCTGAGCCATTCGCTCGAGGAACTCGAGGACCCGCTGCCCGAACAGCGCGAACTCGAGCGCCTCCGAGGGCGTGAACCCGCGCATCTCGGAGATGTCCGCGCCGGCGACGAACGCTTCCTCGCCGGCGCCGGTGAGCAGCACCACGCCCGCGTCCCCCGCCGCGATTTCCTCCAGGGCAAGGAACAGCTCCCTGACCGTCATCCGGTTCAGGGCGTTGAGCGATGCGGGGCGGTTGACGGTGATCGTGGCGATCCTGCCGGCGACATCGACGATCAGGTTCTCGTACCCCACGGTTTGCATCCTCCCCTGCTTCTTCGTTTCCGAAAAAAGAAAGAGTTACGGCGGGTCGTATTCGTAGATCCCCCGCCCGGTTTTCCGGCCGAGACGCCCCCCCTCGACGTACTTCCGCAGGAGCGGGCAGGGCCGGTATTTCGGGTCCCCGAAACCCTTCTGAAGGACCGTCAGGACCTCCAGGCACGTATCCAGGCCGATGAGGTCGGCCAGCGCGAGCGGGCCCATCGGGTGGTTCGCACCCATCCGCAGGATCGCGTCGATGTCCTCGGGCCGCCCGATCCCTTCCATCAGCGCAAACATCGCCTCGTTGATCATGGGCATCAGGATCCGGTTCGCGGTGAAGCCCGGATAGTCGGCCGAGGGAACGGGTTCCTTGCCGAGGCGGCCCGCCAGCGCCGTCGTCGCGTCGAAGGTCTCCTGCGAGGTCGCAAGGCCGCGGACCACCTCCACGAGCTTCATGAGCGGAACCGGGTTCATGAAGTGCATCCCGATGACCGCCTCGGGCCTTCCCGTGGCGGCTGCGATCCGCGTGATCGACAGGGAGGAGGTGTTCGTCGCGAGGATGACCCCGGTCGGGACGATCCGGTCGAGCTCCCGGAACAGCGCTTCCTTGAGCTCCCCGCTTTCCGTGGCCGCCTCCACCACGAAATCGCATCCCGAAAAGGCCGCCAGGGACGTCGTCGTGGAGAGGTTCGCCGCCATCCTCTCCTTGTCGCCGGGCCCGATCTGCTCCTTGCGAAGAAGGATGTCGAACCCCTTCTCGATCCCGGCGCGCGACCGATCGAGAATCGCGTCCGACAGGTCGTGGAGCAGCACGGCGAACCCGCTCGTCAGACAGGCCTGCGCGATGCCCGTGCCCATCTGCCCTGCGCCCACCACGCCGATCGTTCGGACGTCCACGGTGCGGCCCCCTTCCCTCCTAGATCCGTTCGACCAGCATCGCGACCGCCTCGCCGCCCCCGATGCACAGGGAGACGACGCCGTACCGTTCTCCCCGCCGCTCCATGGCGTACAGCAGTGTGGTCAGCAGCTTCGCTCCCGACGCGCCGATCGGGTGGCCGAGGGCGACGGCGCCGCCGTGGACGTTGACCCGCGTGGGGTCGAGTTTGAGGGCCCGGATCGCGGCGATGGCGACCGACGAGAACGCCTCGTTGATCTCGAAGAGCCCGACCGCATCC
This sequence comes from uncultured bacterium, assembly GCA_964459975.1. GTDB lineage: Bacteria > Desulfobacterota > Deferrimicrobia > Deferrimicrobiales > Deferrimicrobiaceae > CSP1-8. Next base: position 4,033 of record CAYWOT010000083.1, on the reverse strand, counting down.
TTCCCGACGCCGGCCTTCGCGAGCAGATTCCCGATCGCGTCGATGGGCGCCACCGTGAACCAGACCGGCTCCAGCGAAGCCGTCGTGTATCCCACGATCCTCGCCATCGGCCGGACGCCCTTCCGCGCCGCGGCCGCCGCGGACGTGACGACCACCGCCGCCGCACCGTCGCTGATGCTCGACGCGTTTCCCGCGGTGACCGTTCCGTCCTTTTCAAAGACGGGCGCCAGGGAGGAGAGACGGTCGATCTTTCCCCGCCCCGGCTCCTCGTCGACGCGGAAGGCCACCGGGGCGCCTTTCCGTTGCGGAACCTCCACCGCCGCGATCTCCTTCTCGAACGTCCCGTCCCGGACCGCGGCGAGCGCGCGCCGGTACGACTCCGCCGCATAGGCGTCCTGCTCTTCCCGGCCGATGCCGCGCTCCCGCGACAGCATCTCGGCGCAGTTGCCCATGTGGATTCCCCGGTACGCATCGAGCAGCCCGTCGACCATGATGTCGTCGTACACGGCCCCGTCTCCCAGGCGGTAGCCGGTCCGTCCGTCCTTGAGGACGTAGGGCGCGAGGCTCATCGACTCCATTCCGCCCGCCACGACCACCTCGAACTCGTCCGTGGCGACCGCCTGCGCGGCGAGCATGACGGCCTTCAGTCCCGAGCCGCACATCTTGTTGACCGTCACCGCTCCGGCCGAAACCGGGATCCCGGCGAAAATGCCCGCCTGTCGGGCGGGGGCCTGACCGATCCCCGCGGACAGGACGTTGCCCATGATGACCTGCGCGACGTCGTCCTTCCGGATTTCGCTCCGGGAGACGGCCTCGGCGATCGCCGCCGCGCCGAGACGGGGCGCCGGGACGCCGGCTAGCCCTCCCAGAAAACTCCCCACGGCCGTTCGCGCCGCACCGATGATGACCACCTCGTTCATCGCGTTCTCCTTGCATTCCGGGCGCCAGGCCCGCGGTTCTGCCATCCGCCATCATCTTACCTCATGTGGACGAAGGCTTCGACGCGGGCCGCCATGGAGCGACCGTCCGCCGGACCTGCGGCGTCCACGGTCAGGAACGGAATTCCCCGGTTCCGAAATTCCGCCGCCGTGCGGCGCGCGTCCTCGGAGTCGGTCCCGCACCGCCCCGTGCGCACGAGCAGCATCCGGTCGGCTCCGCAGGACGCGAACCGTTCGAGGAGACGGTCCGGAGCGGAGCCGCCGTGGAGGCCGCCCGAGGGCTCCCGGCGCAGATGCCTGCGCACCAGCGATACGCACGGGTCTCCGCCTTCATCGGCCGACCCGCAGCAATAGAACCGGTGTCCGAGCGCCAGGTCGTTTCCGACGAGCGCGGCGCCCGCGGCGTCAAGCGCATCCACCACGGCGCCGGCGGAAAGGCCGCCCACGAACACCTTCGCGCGGGGCCTTTCGACCGCCGCCCCCGCGCGCGAAAGCGCCGCCCGGAGGATCGCGGTATGCGCCTCGGCCGGAAGCACCATCCCCGCGTGCGCCAGTCCCTGGTATTCGCGCCCGCTTGCCCATCCGGGCGATTCGACCATTCTTTCCTCGAGCAGGGCGAACACGCCGCGGTTCTCGTTGTAGGCGCGCACCGAGCGGTCGAGCGCCCCCTCCGAGACCGGCCGGCCGGAAAGCGCGCCCGCCCATTCCCGGAAGGCTTCCATCCGATCGAGAAGGTCCTCTGCCGCACGCGGGGCGTCCGCGGACGGCGGGAACACGAGGGAAAAGCGCGGGGGACACCCCCCGGGGGCGGGAACCGCGGCCTCGAACGCGCTCCGGAGGACCTCGCAGGTCGACGGGACGGCCCACCCGTCGAGACAGCTCCAGGCTCCGGACCGCAGGGACGCCACAGCGCCGGCTGCGACGGAACAGACGGAAGAATCCTCACCCGCCGCGGCGGTCTGGGGGAACTCGTTCCCCCAGACCGTGACGGGAAGCATGCCGGCGGCGTGCAGGACCTCCTCCGGCAGATGGAGGGGAAGGCAGCCTACCGCCTTGCGCCCGGAGGCCGCCTTCCAACGGGATACCGCCCGGGCCGGGGTCCGGCACACGTCCAACGCATACCGGAGGGCCTCTTCAGCCTGCATTTCTCACCTTTGGTTCGTACCGAAGGGGTGGAGACGGGCGTTGATCCAAGGCGCGCGACCGAGGGCACCGGAGGCGTAGTCGATACAACGTCTAAAGGATGCCTGACCGAGCGCAGCGCGTCGCGGATGACGGCCACGGATGGCCTGACGTCGGCGGGAAATACGGATGCCGGAGCCGACGGCCCCCGCCGCGGCAAAAGCCTGGTGAGAAATGCGGGCTAGGCCCGGTCGGCATCGTTTCTACTTTCCTTGATAGATGACGGCGAGGATCAACGCCTCGCCCTCCTCCGCGGAGTGCACGTGGTGGGGAATCGTCGAGTTGTAGTAGATGCAGTCCCCCTCGGACAGGACGTCCGAGTACCGGTCGAGGAACACTTCGACTTTCCCCGACAGGACGAAAAGGAACTCCTCTCCCTCGTGGGCATTGCGGATCGCGGTGCGACCTTCGAGGGCTTTGAGCCGCACGAGGAACGGCTCCATCTTCCTGCCCGCCTTCCCGGATCCGAGCGCCTCGTACACGTACGCCGAGCGGCCGCCCTCCTTCGGACCCACGCGCGATACGGTCGTGCGGTCCTCCTTTCGAACGATCGAGAACTCCCGCTCTTCCCGGCCCCCGATGAACGCGGAGACCGTCGTGTCGAAGGCGTTGGCGATCTTCACCAGCGTTCCGAGGGAGGGGGACATCATTCGGTTCTCGATCTGCGACACCAGAGCGGCGGAGAAGCCCGTCCGTTCGGCGAGCCGATGAAGCGTCAGGCCACGGAGCTCCCGAAACCGGCGGATGCGGTCCCCCACGCAGACCTCGGAATCCTCCGCGTTGGGCGCCGCCCCCGACTCCTCGGCGATCTTCGCCAGCAGGTCGTCCATCGACTCATCGCGCGTGATTTCCGGCAAAGGATTCCCCCTCCTTCAGGGCGTTGACATTGAGCGGGATGAACCGTTCGTATTTCGTGGAGACGACCGTCGGGAGGCAGTCGATGACGGTCTGCATCCGCACCACCCCGGTCGCCGCGATATAGGCCCCGAGCGCGACCATCGAGGCCAGCTGCTGGCTCCCGGTCGCAGCCTGCGCGATCTCGTTGGCGGGGACCGCCAGCACGCTCACGTCCCGCCTGGCCGCGCGCGCGGGATCCACGAGCGAGGAGTTGACCACCAGGTTTCCCCCCTCCCGCAGCACGGGCAGATACTTCTCGAGCGACGGTCCGTTCATGACGATGCACGATCGGGGGCGTCCGACGACCGGCGAGCCGATCTCCTCGTCCGAGACCACGACGGTGCAGTTCGCCGTCCCCCCGCGCATTTCGACGCCGTACGCCGGGAAACAGGTCACGTGCCTTCCCTCCTCCATGGCGGCCAGGGAAAGAAGGTTCCCGATCAGCAGGATCCCCTGACCTCCGAACCCCGCCATGACGACGTCGGTGTTCACGTGAAGTCCGCCTGTTTTCGTTCCTTGTACACCCCGAGCGGGAAATAGGCCGCCATCTCGCCGAGCACGCGCTTTTGCGCGTCGAGCGGCTTCATCCCCCAATTCGTCGGACAGGTGGAGAGAAATTCGACCACGGAGAAGCCCATTTCCCGGATCTGCATCGTAAACGCCGTCCGAACGGCCTCTTTCGCCTTCCGGATCTGCGCGGGAGTGCTGACGGCGACGCGCGCAGAGTACGCCGTCCCCTCGAGGGTCGCCAGGAGCTCCGCCACCCGGATGGGGTATCCCTCGCTCCGGAACTCCCTCCCGTACGGAGAGGTCGCCGTCTTCTGGCCGAGCATCGTGGTGGGCGCCATCTGCCCCCCCGTCATCCCGTACGTCGTGTTGTTCACGAACAGGACCGTGATGTTCTCCCCCCGGTTCGCCGCGTGGACGATCTCCGCGGTCCCGATGGCGGCGAGATCGCCGTCTCCCTGGTAGGCGAAGACGAACCGGTCGGGCCGGGCTCGCTTGATGCCCGTCGC
>CAYWOT010000082.1:0-9491 GCA_964459975.1 uncultured bacterium | reverse complement strand
GCGGTTTCTTTCGGCGGTCGGCGCGCGGACGATGGTCTACGCGCTCCTGTACGAGAACCGGCCGGTCATCGACGTACTGGTCCGCCTGTTCGGCAGCAGCCGGTTCCTCTCGGGATACCTGTTGCGGCACCCGGAGCTTCTCGACGCCTTCCTCCGAAAGGACCCGGGTCCCGATGCGCGGTCGAAATCGGACCTGCACGGGGAACTGGGCGAAGCGCTCGCGGCGTGCGACGATTTCGAGCAGGAGCTGGACGAGCTGCGCCGGTTCAAGAACGTCGAGACGCTGCGGATCGGGATGAAGGATCTGGCCGGCGAGCTCCCGCTCGAAGAAGGGATGCGGCGCCTCTCAGGCCTGGCGGACGTCCTTCTGTCCCATGCCCTCGTGCTCGCGCGGCGGGAGACGCGCCGGAAGCACGGGGTTCCGATGGAGGCCGGCGGGGACCCGGGGGGCGGCGAGGCGCATTTCTGCGTGCTGGGGATGGGGAAGCTGGGCGCGGAGGAGCTCTCCTACCACAGCGATCTCGACATCATCTTTCTCTATTCCGGGGCGGGGGAGACCGTCCCCGTCCGGGGAGCGCCGTCCGCCGAATTCCGCAAGGTGTCGAACCACGAGTACTTCGCCAAGGTGGCCCAGCGGCTGATCTCCATCCTGACGACGGTCACGCGCGAGGGATACGTCTACCGGCTCGATACGCGCCTGCGGCCCTCCGGAAACGCGGGACCCCTGGTTTCGTCCCTCTCCGCGTTCGAACGGTACCACGAGCAGTCCGCCCAACTCTGGGAACGGCAGGCTCTATTGAAGTCCCGGTTGGCGGCCGGTGATCGGGAGTTCGGAGAGCGGGCGGAGGAGGCGATCGCCCGGTTCATTTTCGAGAGGCCCCTGCCGCCCGACCCGGCGGCCGAGATCCACCGCCTCCGACTGCGGATGGAACGGGAGCGGGGGAAGGAGCACGCGGGTCGGCGCAACCTCAAGGTGGGACGCGGGGGCATCGTCGACGTCGAGTTCGCCGTGCAGTACCTGCAGCTCCTCCACGGCCGGGCCGACCTGTCCCTGCGCGTCCGGCCCACGCTGCCGGCGCTCCAGGCGCTCCGGCGCGCCAACATCCTGTCCGAGGCCGACTTCCGGACGATGGACGAAGGATACCGCTTCCTGCGCTCTTTGGAGGTCTCGTTGCGCCTGTCGCACGACGCCTCCATCGAGCAGTTCGACCCCTCGAGGCTCTCCGAGGACCGGCGGGACCGGTATCGCCGCGGAACGGAAGCGATTCGAAGGATCTATCTGGGGATATTGGGACTGTCGGAGACGGGAAGCGGGAGGTAGCGGAAGCCGGCCGTCACCCGGTCTCGTCGTCGGGAAATTCGAACATCGCGTGCTGCTTGATCCACTCCGTTACGACCACGTGGAGATCGGAGCGGGGGCGGGATTCGGACTCCACGTCCAGCATCGCGCTCCGGATCTCGAGCAAAAGGTGGGTATTGAACCCGCCGATGTCTTCCCATCCGGTCGCCGCGTCCCTGCCGTTTTCGTAAAAGTAGGCCACGTCATCCTCTCCTACCGGTCCTACCGGTTAGAACGGCAGATCCGGCCCAAAGATTCAATAAAAAATGATCGCGAAAAAATTATTTCCGAGAATCTATCGAGTCCGGGTGGGGATTGTCAAAGGAAAAGTCGCGGATCCTGCGAATCGGCGGCGTACGGTCCGTCGGGCAGGCGCAGCCGGTTCGCCGGGTTGCGGGTCTCGCCGATGGAAGTCACCCGGATCCCGGCCAGGTCGACGACCGGGCACTTGTTTTCGCAGATGCCGCACCCGATGCACAGGTCAAGCTTCACCACCGGGACCTGGACGGGCCTTCCGCCCTTTCCGCGCCGCTCCTCGAAGACGATCGCCTTTTTCGGGGTCGGACAGTGCTCCTCGCAGACGATGCACGGCGTTCCCTGCGCGTACGGGATGCAGCGGGAAGGATCGATGAATGCCAGGCCGATGACCGTCTTGCGCTTCCGCGCAAGCGGCAGGTCCTCGATCGCCCCGGTCGGACAGACCTGCCCGCACAGGGTACAGTTGTACTCGCAATAGCCGATCCGGGAGACGAGCGTCGGGGTCCAGATCCCTCCAATGCCCGCCGACAGCAGCGTGGGCTGCAGCCCGCCCGTGATGCACACCTTCATGCACTCGCCGCACCGCACGCACCGGGCCAGGAACTCCGGCTCCGGGCGCGAGCCCGGAGGACGCACGAGGGACGGCGAGGGCCGAGCAACGGCGGGGGAGGTCTGAAGCACCCACGCGGCGGCCGCGCCCGCTCCCAGCGCCGAAAGCGCCGCCCTGCGGCTGGCGTCGAGCCGGTCGTTTGTCTTCCGCTCCAGGGCGAAGGTCCATTCGAGCGCTCCTTCGGGGCATTCGGCGCTGCAGTTGAAGCAGGTGACGCACTCCGACGGGGACCATCCGCCCCGCTTGTGCGGATTCGCGCCGCCCGCGCAGACGTCGCGGCACCGCATGCAGCGGGTGCATTTCTCGTTCATCGTGAGCCGGAGCAGGCCGGCGCGGGAGAGGATCCCGAGCAGGCCGCCCAGGGGGCAGACGAACCGGCAGAAGAACCGGGTCCGGCTCCGGTTCAGGGCGAGGATCAGGAAGAAGAGCGCGAAGAAGAACAGCGCCTGTTCGTAATGCGCCGGGAAGAACGAGAGGAAGTGGGCGTGGAGGAACGTGTACGCGGCGTCGAACCGGTCGGAGATCGGCCGAACCGGGAGGCGGTAGCCCCAGTCGAGGAAAAGGCGCAGGACGTAGTCGATTCCCGGAAGGACCGACAGCGACACGGACCGGATGAGAAAGGAGATCGGGTCCAGCAGGCCCGCCGCCTGGATCCCGAAGAGCGCCGCGCCGGCGAAGACGAAGAACGTCACGAATTTCCAGCGGCTTGCCTTGGTCTTGTCCCCCCGCTCCGCCGCGGTTTTTCTGCCGACGAAGCCCACGGCGTGGTGGAGCGTCCCGAAGGGGCAGACCCACCCGCAGAACGCGCGGCCGAAGAGGAGGGTCACGGGCACGAACAGGAGGGCCAGGAACAGGGCGGCCGGAACGCGGTGCGCCGACAGGAGCGACGTCAGGAAGACCAGGAGGTCGCCGTCGAGGAAGACCTTGACCGGGTAGGACAGCTCGTTTCTTCCGTCGTAGTCGGTCTTCACGAGCAGGACGAGGAACAGGAGGAGAAACGCCGCCTGGCAGATTCGCCTCGCGAGCCGTTTCGCGTCGAACCGGGAGTGCACGGACTGCCGCGCCGCCCGCTACCGGGACGGCGGGTCCTCGTAGGCAAGAGGATCCGGGACCCCGGCCTCGGAGAAGGCGCGAAGGCGCAGCGCGCACGAGTCGCATTGCCCGCATGCCTTTTCGCCGTCGTGGTAGCACGACCAGCTGTGCTCGAACGGAACGCCGAACGACTTGCCCATCAGGACGAGATCCTTTTTCTTCAGCTCGAGAAAGGGCGCCTTGACGCGGACCGCCGTATCGTCCCGGGTGCCCGCGCGGATCGCCTCGTTCATCGCTTCGTAGAACGCCGGACGGCAGTCCGGGTATCCCGACGAGTCCGCCCACACGGCGCCGATGTAAACGGTCTTCGCGCCGATCACCTCCGCCCACGATACCGCGATGCAGAGGAAATGGGCGTTCCGGAACGGGACGTAGGTTACGGGGACGCCCTGCCGTGCGAGGTCCGCGGCGGGGATTTCAAGAGAGGGGTCGGTCAGGGCGGATCCGCCGATCGCCCGCAGGTACCCGATGTCCGCCACCATCCGGTCCCGGACGCCGAAGTGGTCGGCGATGGCGTGGAAGCAGGCGAGCTCCCGTCTCTCGGTGCGCTGCCCGTAGTTGACGTGCAGGAGCGCCAGGTCCGATTCCCGCGCGGCGAACGCGGCCAGAACCAGGCTGTCCATCCCGCCGCTGACCAGGACGATTCCTTTCGGTTTTGCGGGGTCCGTCACACGCCCCTCCGGTCCGGCCCCCACACGATCTTGTGGAGCTGGACCTGCATCCTGGCGTCGAGGGCGTCCGCGACCATCCATCCGGCGAGCCGCTCGGGAGGGAGAATGCCGAAGGCCGGGGACAGAAGGGCCGTGAACGCGCGCTCCCCGCGGTATTTCCGGATCACGTCCCGCGCGAAGCGGTAATCCTCCTCCGAGGCGACGACGAACTTGACCTCGTCTTCGGGCGACAGGCGCTCGAAGTTCTCCCACTTCGTCCTGCCGCCCTCGCCGGAGCCGGGGCATTTGACGTCCATGACGGTGCGTGCCCTGGGATCCATGCGGGACAGGGAGACCGTGCCGTTCGTCTCCACGAAGACGGCGTGGCCGCGATCGAGCAGGGCGGCGATCAGCGCCGGAGCTTCCTCCTGAAGCAGCGGCTCGCCGCCGGTGACGGTTACGCGCGGGATTCCGAAGGCGCCGACCCGGGCGACGACATCCTCCACGGAGAGCGTCTCGCCGCCCTCGTACGCGTACGTCGTGTCGCAGTACCGGCACCGGAGGTTGCATCCCGCCAGGCGGACGAAGGCGAACGGGAACCCGGCGAGGGACGTCTCCCCCTGGATGCTGGCGAAGATCTCGGACACGCGAAGCATGGAGCCATGATACCACGGCGTCCCATCACCGATGCGGAGCGCCGCCAGCGGGGGAGGGGTCTTAAGGCAGCACGTCGAGCCAGTGCGCGAAGAGGGCGTCCCTGCCGTGCACGATATCGAAAAACGCCTTCCGGATCCGCTTGGTGATCGGTCCCGGCCGTCCCGTTCCCACCTTGCGGTCGTCGACTTCCCGAACGGGGGTGATTTCGGCGGCGGTCCCCGTGAAGAACATCTCGTCGGCGATGTACATCTCGTCGCGGGTAAAGCGGCACTCCCGGACGGGGATGTCGAGCTTGCGCGCGATCGTCAGGACCGAGTCCCGGGTGATTCCGGGAAGGATCGACGTGAGCGGCGAGGTCTGCAGGAAGCCGTTGCGGACGATGAAGATGTTCTCCCCCGAGGCCTCCGCCACGTACCCCTCGGTGTCCAGCATCACCGCCTCGTCGTAGCCCCCCTTGACGGCCTCCCACTTCGCCAGCACCGAGTTGACGTAGTAGCCGTTGATCTTTCCCTTCGTCATCGCCGCGTTGACGTGGTGGCGGTTGAAGGAGGAGACCTTGGCCCGGATTCCCGTCCGGACCCCTTCCTCGCCCAGGTAGGCCCCCCACGACCACGCCGCCACCGCCACGCGGATGGGGTTGCTCTTCGCGAACAGGCCCATCTCGCCGTCCCCGATGAAGACGATCGGGCGGATGTAGCCTTCCGTCAGGCCGTTGGCGGCGAGCGTCTCGCGGACGGCGGCGCAGATCTCGGCGTGGGAGAACGGGATCGCCAGGAATACGATGTGGGCCGAGGCGAAGAGGCGGTCCACATGCTCTTTCAGCCGGAAGACGGCGGCCCCCCCGTCTTCGGTCCGGTAACAGCGGATTCCCTCGAAGACTCCGACCCCGTAATGCAGCGTGTGGGAAAGCACGTGGACCTGCGCTGCGTCCCAGTCGACGAATTTCCCGTCCAGCCAGATTTTCTTCGTCTTCGAGACCAAGGCCGCCCTCCCTGCGCGGGTCGATGTGTTATTCTTGCAAAGGTACGGAAACAGTGTCAATCGGAGCGTTTTTCGTGCCCAGGGAGAACGGCAGGGAGGCGGCGAGCCGGAGACGGATCGCGGCGGCCCGATTTTCCGTCGGAAGCGCGGTGGTTCTGGCCGCGGCCAAGCTCCTGGTGGGGGTTGCGACCAATTCCCTCGGGGTCCTCTCCTCTGCGATCGACAACCTGGCCGACATTCTCATGTCGGGCGTGAATTACCTCTCGATCCGGAAGTCGATGGAACCCGCCGATCGTTCGCATCCGTACGGGCACGGCAAGGTCGAGACGCTGGCCACCGTCTTCATGTCGCTGGTCATTTCGCTCACGGGAATCTGGATCATCGTCGTGGGGGTTCGCCGTCTGCGCGCCGGCGTCGTCCCGGGGTCGGTGGACGCGGGGATGGCCGTCATGGTCGTGTCCGTCGCCGCTTCCTGGTATATCGCCCGGCGGATCCGCCGGGTCGGGGAAGAGACGGGATCGAACGCGCTCAAAGCCGATTCCCTGCACTACCGCACAGACGTTTTTTCGGGAGGAGGCATCCTGGCTTCCCTCGTCGCGTACCGCGCGACCGGCTGGAAATGGCTGGACCCGGGATCGGCCGTCGTCATCGGAGCCTATGTCATCGTCGCGGCGTTTCCCCTTTTGCGCGAGGCGCTCGACGACCTCATCGACCGCAGCCTGCCCGCCGATACGGTGGCGAGGATCCGGGGGATCATCGACAGCCACCGGCCCCTGGTGGTCGACTACCACGACCTGCGCTCGCGCCGCTCCGGAACCGACAAACACGTGGACTTCCACGTCGTCGTCTGCCGGAGATACTCCCTCGAAGACGCTCACCGGCTGGCGGACCACCTCGAAAAGGAGGTCTCGCAGGCCCTGGACGGCGCCCACGTCGTGACGCACATCGATCCGTGCGGCATCGACTGCCCTGGCCCCGAACGGTGCGAACGGCTCCTCGCGGACGTTCGGAAGCTTACCGATCCGGAACCGGAGCGTCGGGCCGGAGACGACGGGGAATCGCCCTAGCCCGCACGGAAGCCGTGGACTCCACCCGCCGATTCCTGTGGTATACTGCCGTCCCATGAGACTCGTGCTGGTCGTGCTCGTCGTCCTGCTGGGACTCGTCGCGATTTTCGCGATCCAGAACCCCACCGAAGTGCCGATCCGATTCTTCCAATATTCACAAAATACCAACATCGTCGTGGTAATCTTCGCGGCGTTCGGAGCCGGGGTCCTCGTCGGGCTCCTCCCCGGCATTCCGACGTCGATCCGGCGGAGGCGCCGGATCCGGGAGCTCGAGGCGGACCTTGCGGCCCGCCGGAAGTCGGAGCCTCCCCCCCCGCCCGTCACGCCTTGAAGCGCCGTTCTCCGTCCCGGCAGTCGCCGCGCCGCCGCAACCGCGCTGTTTCTGCGCGTCCGTTCGCCGACGGCTGCGCCGTCGGTCGGAGGGAACCCCGCGGCCGGGAAGGGCAGGCCGACGGCGCCCTCCAGGCGAGGCTCGCCGACATTTCCGGCCTTCTGGCCGCGCGATTCGGCAGGCCGGACCGTTGCGCCCATGAGCGGGACCCGGTCCGGACTCTCATCCTGACGATCCTGTCCCAGAACACGACGGACGCGAATCGCGACCGGGCGTTCGAAGGGCTTCTGCGGCGCTTTCCCGACGTCCCGCGCCTCGCGGCGGCGCGCCCCGCGAAGCTGGAGGAGGCGATCCGCGTGGGAGGCCTGGCGAAGGCGAAGGCGAAGGCGATCCTCGGCGCACTGGAGCGGATCCGGCGCGACCGGGGCGGCTATTGCCTCGATTTCCTGGCGGAGATGGACCTGGCCGCGGCACGCGACTACCTGACCTCGCTCCCCGGCGTCGGGGTCAAGACGGCCAACGTCGTGCTCCTGTTCTCCTTCGGGAAGGACGCGTTCCCCGTCGACACGCATATTCTCCGGGTCTCCCGGCGCCTCGGACTCGTCCCGGTGTCGGCCGACCTCTCGCGCGCGGCGCTCAGGATCGAGCCGCATGTCCCGGCGGGCGAGCACGCGCCGCTTCATCTGAACCTGATCCGGCTCGGGCGCGAGGTCTGTCGCCCGAGGAATCCGCTCCACGCGGAGTGCCCGCTTTTGCCCGTTTGCCCGGAAGGCAAACGGGCGGCGGAGTGACCGGCGCCGTGACGGTCTTCAACGGCGTGCAGCTCTTCCTGGTGGGACTCCTCACGCTCGTGATGGGCGTGCCGCTGATCGTCCTGGCCCTGCTCGTGCCGGGGCGGGCGCGCAAGGGCAGATTGTTCGGCTTCGTCTCGCGGATCTACTCCCGGATCGTCTGCCGGATCCTGGGGATCCGCGTCGTGGCGCGGGGGACCCACAACGTCGACCCGGAGCGCCCCTACGTCTTCATGTCCAACCACGTGAGCCACGCCGACTCGCCGGCGCTGGCCGTCGTCATTCCGCACCCGCTGCACTGGGTGTTCAAGAAGGAGCTCGCGAGGATCCCCGTATTCGGATGGGCGCTTTTGTCCTGCGGCCAGATCATGGTCGACCGGTCGTCGCCGGAAAGGTCCAAGGCGGCCCTGTCGGCGGCCCTGTCCGGACTGTCGGGGAACAACTCCGTGCTGATCTATCCGGAAGGGACGCGAAGCCGGGACGGGACGCTTCTGCCGCTCAAAAAAGGGGGGTTCCGGCTGGCGCTGGATGCGGGCCTTCCGGTCGTCCCCGTGCGGGTGTCGGGGAGCCGCGACATCGTGGCGGCGGGCACCCTCCGGATCCGGCCCGGCACCGTCATCGTGGAGATCTTCCGTCCGATCGAGACCCGCGACAGGACGACTGCCGACATCCCGGACCTCATGGCGCGGGTGCGGGCGGCGATGCTTTCCGGAACGATGGATCCTGCGTAAAGAAGAAGAGGGCCCCCGCCGCGGTGAACGCCGCCGCGGCGAAGAACATCACCCGATATCCGAGGTATTGAGCCACGTACCCGAAGACCGCCGCTCCGGTCACGAGCCCCATGTCGAACGCTCCGGTGAACATTGCCATCGCCATTCCGCCCTTCTCCGGGCCGGACCGGTCGAGGATGAGCGCGGAAAGCGAGGGAAACAGGATCCCGTGGCCGGTCCCGGAAACCAGCGCCACCACGGACAGACCGACATGCCCGCGGACGAACGGGATGGAGACGATTCCGATCCCGAGGAGCAACAGGGACAGCAGGGCCAGCCTTTCGCGCCGAAGCCGGTCGGCGAGACTGCGCCCCAGCGTCCGGGTTCCGACGACGGCGAGCGCGTAGACGACGACGAAAACCCCGATCGAAGAAATCCTGCGGATCAACAGGAAGACGGGAAGGAACGTGAAGATCGACCCGAAGGCCGTGCCGAAGAGGAACGCCGCGGAGTTCGGGATGAGGTACGAACGGGACAGGAAGTCCAGCAGCGAAGTCACGGGAAGGCGGGAGGCGCCCTGGGGCTCCGCCATGCCCAGAGGAAACAGTCCCGCGAGAAATGCGATGACGACGGCGGACAGAAAGAGGCCGTCGTACCCGGCCCGCCCGATCACGAACTCGCCGAGCCACCCGCCCAGGGCCGTGGGGACGAAAAAGGAGAGTCCGAAGACCCCGAGCGCTTCGCCCCGCCGATCCGGCGGAGCGGAGGCGGCGATGTACGCGTACGAGGCGGTCGCGAAGAACGAGTACGCGGCTCCCTGGAAGATGCGGATGGCGAACAGATGGCCGCCCCCTTCGCGGACGAAGAGCCACGGCACGGTGGAGGCCGAGGCGAGCAGCGCGCCGGAGACCAGAAACGCGGTGCGTCCCCTGCGGTCGACGAACAGGCCGTTTACGGGCTTGAGCGCCACGGAGACGAGCGTTCCCGTGGCCATGATCAGGCCGA
>CAYWOT010000081.1:0-9593 GCA_964459975.1 uncultured bacterium | reverse complement strand
CGCCTATCCCCGGGGTTTGCCCCTCGGGGGCGGCGCCCCCCACGAGCCGGGGGCGGGCGGGGGGGGCGCGGCCCCGCCGCTGGTCGGCGTCCAGCGGTTCGATGCAGGGCTCCCCGGGTTCCATGGCGAGCTTACAGGATAAACCGGAACCCTATCCGAGGATGCGAAAATTCACCGGAAGGGCTACACCGCCTCGAACGCGGTCTTCAAGCCCCCGACGAGCACCCGGTCGATGTCGAGGAGGATGACCACCTTCTCCTTGATCTTGGCCTAACTCGCGATTCCCTCCTGGCGGAAGGCAGCCGGCCAGCGGTCCACAGCGCCTTCATCCCGCATGGCCCGTTCCCACCGTCCGAGCGTCCGGACGGAAAGCGGACACGGTGCAGCGGGCTACCGCAAGCGGCCGCGGATTTGGCGCAGAGCGGCATCGACAATTTTGTCGGCGACCTTTCTTCCCTCGACTCGGTATGTTCCGCGTTCAAGAGCATCCCGAATCGCCGCGACCTTCTTCGGCCGGACGTCGGGGATGACATCGGCGATCCTGCAAGCTTCCGAAAGAAGCCGTCCGCGCGCGGACCCGGCGATCGAGGAACCGGCATCGGGCGACGCTCCGCCTTCGGAATGCGCCTCCCCCTCCGAATCGACGGCAGAAGCCGTTCTCCGTATTTCTTCGGAATTTCCAAGAGATCCTTCTCGGGATTCATTGCCCTTCCTGCCTGGAATCTGCACGCGGAATCGACCTCCGGGATCTTCGATACGCCTCTACCATACCTATCGGAACAGCGGAGGCGGAACTTAACCCCGGATCACTGGTTCCGCATTTCGTCTACGCCGAGTCCCTGGTCCAGCGCGTTGGCCTGCTTGAGAGCCTGCAGAATCGAGATGAGGTCGCGCGGGGTCGCCCCGATCTTCCCGCCGGACACGATGATCGCCGCCGTGGGCCGCGCGTTCGGCAGGATCGTTCCGCCCTCGAGCATCTGGCCGAAGAGGACCGGGCCGATGCCGAGAACCAAACCGATGATCGGAGCAAGCTCCAAACGGGGTCCCCCGGAAAGACACGTCGGAACGCGACGATAACGCTTTATCGTTCGGCATGGTTTTTAGTAGACTTTAGGTGATGAACAAGTCGCTCCTGATCGCCGAAGACGACGACATCAACCGGGGGCTTCTCCGCAAAGTTTTTTCTCGTCCCGATCTCGTGACCCACGAGGCGAAAAACGGCCGCGAGGCGATCGACGTTCTCGACAAGCATCCCGTCGACGTCATCCTCACCGACATCCGCATGCCGGTCGCCGACGGCCTGCAGGTGCTCTCCTACGCGCGCGCGATGGCGAACCCTCCCGAAGTCATCCTGATGACGAGCTACGGATCGGTGGAATCGGCCGTGCAGGCCATGCAGATGGGGGCGTTCCACTACATCACCAAGCCGTTCGACGTCGCCGAGGTCATCCACCTCGTCGACCGGGTGCTCGAGATAACGACCGTCAGAAAGGAAAACATCCACCTCAAGTCGCAGGCGCGCAATCGGAACGACCTCGAACACATCATCGGGACGAGCGACTCCATCCAGCACGCCATCTCGCTGGTCAAGAAGGTCGCCGATACGGATTCCACCGTCCTCCTCCTCGGCGAAAGCGGCACCGGCAAGGAGCTGTTCGCGCGCGCCATCCACTACCTCAGTCCCCGCGTGGACCAGATGCTCGTTCCGATCAACTGCTCCGCGATCCCCCAGGAACTCCTGGAAAGCGAGTTGTTCGGCCACGTCAAGGGAGCGTTCACGGGAGCGCACCAGGCCCGGGCGGGACGGTTCGAGATGGCCAATCACGGGACGATTTTCTTAGACGAGATCGGCGAGATGAGCTCCAACCTCCAGGCGAAGCTCCTCCGCGTGCTGCAGGAGAAATCGTTCATTCCCGTGGGCGGAAGCAAGACGGTGCGCGTGGATGTCCGCGTGATCGCGGCCACCCACCAGGACCTCGAGGGGGAAGTGCAGGAGGGACGTTTTCGGGCCGACCTGTTCTTCCGGCTCAACGTCATTCCGATCCGGATCCCGGCCCTGCGGGAGCGGATCGACGACATCGCGATTCTCGCCCACCATTTCCTCGAGAAGTTCAACCGGGAAAAGTCGCGATCCGTGGAAGGAATCCTCCCGGAAACGATCGAAATCCTGAAAAATTATCCGTGGCCCGGAAACGTCCGGGAACTGGAAAACGTGATCGAGCGCAGCGTCGTCCTGAAAGGCACCGGATCGATCGCTCCGGACGACCTCCCGGACAAGATGCGGCTCGGCAGCGCATCGCTTCTTCCCACGGCGCCCGTCCTCGGAGACGGCGGAATAGACCTCCGGAAGGCGATCGAGGAGTTCGAGAATTCCCTGATCCGGCAGGCTCTGGAAAAGGCGCGCGGCAACAAGAACCGTGCCGCGTCCCTGCTCGGGCTCAAACGGACGACGTTCGTGGAAATGACCAAGAGGAAGAACCTCGACGCACCCGAATCGTCAATCTTCTGACGATCCTCCGGGCCCCTTGACGAATTTCTCGTGAGCGTCCGGAGGGGTCCCTCCGGGATTCTCCTTGCAATACGGCCTGTCTTGCCGCTGCCCGCCGTCTGGCATGCCTTTTGCTCACACGGTGGTGGTCATGGATCTCCTTGCCAGTTCGAGGCGTCAGCTGTTCTTCCAGATCGCAGAGCTTCCGATGCCGTTCGCCGCATTCGCGCCGGCGGTCGGAACGCCTACGCTTCCACCTGTCCAAGGAGGACCGGAGTTCGCCAGCTCCCGCGGACCCGTTGTACGGACCCAGGTTCCCCTAGACCTCAACCTGTACCTGGCGGCCGGACGGCAGTCCTACGGACACATCATTCCCGCCCGCCCGCACAGGTCCGCCAGGTTGTCGCTCGACCACTCCATTTCCGTGGAAGGAAGCCATGGCCGATAACGCCCGTCCCGAACCATCCCGATCCGCGTCGCCCTGCCGCCGCCTCCGGGTCATCTCCGTGACCAGCGGAAAAGGAGGCGTCGGAAAAACGAACATCGTGGCCAACCTCGCCATTACGCTCGCCAAAATGGGGTGCAAGCCGCTGATCATCGACGCCGACCTGAGCCTCGCCAACGTGGACATCCTCCTCGGGCTCACCCCCCGCGCGAACATCGGCACCCTCCTCGCGGGGGAGAAGACGATCCAGGAAGTTCTGGTGGACGGCCCCTGCGGAGT
Source organism: uncultured bacterium (assembly GCA_964459975.1). Lineage (GTDB taxonomy): Bacteria > Desulfobacterota > Deferrimicrobia > Deferrimicrobiales > Deferrimicrobiaceae > CSP1-8. The sequence continues at coordinate 6,381 of CAYWOT010000081.1, read as the reverse complement.
GAATGTGCTGCCCGCCTCGTCGGGGATCTACTAACTGACCCACCTCACGCCCGAGCAGAGGATCTCCCTTCTTATACGTCTGGAAGACCTCGATGACCATTTTGACTTGGTCCTGATCGATACGGGCTCCGGCGTGGCCTCGAACGTCATGTACTTCAACGCCGCCGCCCAGGAAGTCATGGTCGTCGTGACGCCGGACAACACCTCGATCGCCGACGCATACGCGCTGATCAAGATCCTCACCCGGAACTTCGGCGAGAAACATTTCCACATCCTGTCCAACATGGTTCAGAACCCGTTCGAGGCGACGCTCACCTTCCGCAAGCTCGAGCGGGCGGCGTCCCGGTTCCTGGGAATTTCGCTGCTCTACGCCGGCTTCATCCTTTGGGACGAGACGATCCGGACGGCTAGCAACGCGCGGAAGACGATCGCCGCCGATTTTCCGGCGGCGCCCTCGGCGCAGTGCCTCCGGTCGATCGCCAGTGAGCTCCTCGCCTCTTCGGCGCACACGGGAACGAAGGGCACGCCCCAGTTCTTCTGGAAGCGACTGCTTCTCGAGGATCGGGAAACCACCCTACAGGGAACCCGCCAATGAGACGAAACGCGAAGCTCAAGGTCCGGTACGAGACGTCCGCTCCTCCTCCCCAACCGGCCTCCGCCGTCGCTCCCTCCAAAAGGGAGAAATGGGTACGAGAGCTCATGCCGCTGGTCAGATACCACGCGAACATGATCAAGATGAGGGTTCCGTCGCACATCGAGCTGGCCGACCTGATCAGCTCCGGCCTGGTGGGCCTGCTCGGCGCCATGGACCGGTTCGATGTCTCCCGCGGGACCAAGTTCGGGACGTTCGCCGAGTTCCGGATCCGGGGAGCAATGCTCGACTACCTCCGGGAAATGGACTGGTTTCCGCGGTCGGCCAGGCAGCGGGTGGCCAGCATCAAGTATCAGTACGCGCATCTGGAGGAGCTTCTGGGACGGCCTCCCTCCACCGAAGAGGTGGCGGAGCACATGAACGTCCCCGTCGAGGAGGTCGAGAAGGACCTGGTGATCGTGGCCGGGCTGACCGTCTTCTCCCTGGATGCGGACAGCGACGACGAGGCGGACGCCGGCATCCAGTCCGCCATGGCCAGCGCGGCGATCGACGAATCCCGGGAGGAGGAGTTGCTCCGGGAACTCAGGGAAGTCCTCGGCAGAGCGATCGATCTTTTGCCGCAGAAGGAAAAGCAGCTGATCGCCCTCTACCACCTCGAAGAGCTGAACATGAAGGAGGTCGGCAAGCTTCTTTCCCTTAGCGAGGCGAGGGTCTGCCAATTGCACACCCAGGCGATCCTGAGGCTTCGGGGAAAGCTCCATCAGCAGTTGCAATGCTAAGGCCTCGGGAAGAGTGTGATCCCGGCCAAGGAGCGCAGGGAACTGTGCGGCTCAGAACCTCCGCCTCTTGACCGCCAGCCGCGTTTGCGGACTCGCCGAGGCCGTCGTCGCAACGTTCTCCCGCCGCGCGGAAAAGCCGGCAACGAGGATCGCTTCGCCACGACAAAGGACCGGCATGTGAACAAGTCGGAGATCGGAGTCGCTCAAGCTCGGAAGATGGAGCTGACTCGAGCCTGACCACGCTTCCCACGGGGCAAATTGAAACGCACGTGAACGCGGGAGCCGACCACCGGTCGCACCGGCGTCTTCAGCAACGCTCCCGTTCGGTTTTCCCGCGCAGTCCGGTCCCGCCTTCTCGAGGCTCCCCTCGGTGCGTTTCCGGCACCGCTAGAGCGGTTCGGACAGCGAAAGCAGGATGGGGACCTCGCCGGAGGCGCACAGAGGGTACGCGCGCAAGCCTTGTTCGCCTTCGGCCGGGTTCCCGGTCTCGTGCGCTGCCTTCGCGATCTCGTGCAGCGCCGTCAGGTTTGTCGGGTCGGCCCGCAGCGCCCCCGGTCGAGATGCCAATACAGCTTGTGGTCATCGATGCGGGGTCGATCATGGAAGTTCCCGGATCTCCACGCTCGTGTGGCCGAATACCTGGAACCGGTTGGTCGTGACCTTGACGTCGCAGGGATTGCAATTCCCGTATTCGTCGCAGGGGCGAAACGCGTCGAGATGCTCCTCCGTGAACGCGTTGTCGAGGATGTGCCCGATGGGGACCCGCCCGTGGTAGAGGTCGGAATGGCAGCGGAACACATACCCGCCCTGGTCCACGATCAGATCGGTCGTCCGGCATTCGCAGGACCGTCGCCGGGTGGATCCCACCGACCCCGGATACCGGACGTCGCCGTACTGTTTTCCCGCGTAATCGCCGAGGAAGTCCTTCGTCCGGAAGTCGATCCCCTCCTCCAGACAGCGCTTCTGGATGTCCCGAACGTGCCGCTGAAGGTCCGGATCGGGATGGAGGATGCCGTCGTAGATTCCCACCCGGAACCCCCGGTCCTGCATCTTCCGCGTCTTGTCCATGAGGTCCTCGATGTCGTTCTGCCCGGGGTGGTAGCTCACCCGGATGGGAGCGTAGGGCGCGGGCCGGGAGACCGCCATACGGGGACCTCCCGAACGAAGCGGTCCACGTCAAACGTGAGGTTCGTCAGCAGTTCCATCCGGATTCCGGACCGGACGTCGTTGACGAAGCGGTAGAACCCCGGATGAAGGGTGGGCTCCCCTCCCTTGAGAATAAGCGGCAGGTCATCCCGCAGGAGCAGCCGGTCAGCCGCCCGGATCCATTCCGCCGTATCGAGCGGCTCCCTCTTCGCCTGGTGGTAGCGCGATCCACCGCCGTCGAGCGTGAGGCAGTAGGGGCAGGTCAGATTGCACGCCAGAGTCAGGAAAAAGGCCACGTAATTGTGGTGCTCCTTCGGAACGATCCTCCGTACCGGCCGCCGCGGACGGACATCCTTGGGCTCCCGGACCGTTTCCGCCGTTTCGATTCCCGCGTTCACTTTCCTTCTCCTCCTCTACCGGTGCAGATATCCCGTCAGGGTCCGGATCATCGTCTCGCTGACATCTTCCTTGGGATATTCAGCCCGTGGCTTCGTCCGGGCCGCGAGCTTGGTTACCGCGTACACGGAGAGCGGGTCCGTCGGCGAGTCTTCGTCCAGTTCGCGGTCCTGCGCGCCGTACACGGAGCAGGTGGACAGGAAGATGATCCGTCCGTCGAAGGTTCGGGCGAGCCACGAAAGGGAGGTGTGGTTGATCTCCGCGGCGATCTCGGGGTTGAGGGCGCAGGCACCGTCTCCCACGAGCGCGGCGAGCCAGATGACGGCATCCGCCCATGCCAGGTGCGGGAGCAGGCTCTCGCGGTCCCGCACGTCCCCGTAGAAGAAGGGAACCCGCTTTCGATAATCCTCCTCGTAGAGCAGCCCGTCGAACACGCGGAACTCGTGCCGGCCGGACAGGAGCAGGTCCGTCACCGCCCCGCCGACGTATCCGGCGCCTCCCACCACCAGTACCTTCATGCGTTTACGATCCTCCCGGTTTGCTTTTTCCGACCGCTCGCCCGTCACCCCTTCCGGATTGCGTTCCCGTCGACAGCGATCCTGACGGTTCTGAGAAGGCAAGGAGCGTGCCCGGAACGGCAGCGAATAATCCATAATAAAACCGGCTAGATAGCAGATAGAGTCAGAAGACGGGGCAACGGGGAGTCATGACGTTGACGGTTGTCCGGCTTTTTGTGACGAGGTTTCGACGGTCAAGGCGGCTCCTCTTGGCGGTCGCCGGTCCTGCGACGATCCCCCCCGCCGGGATCTCTTATGAGGCAGGGATCACCCGGACGATCGTCCGCGGCGGAGCGACCTTCCGTTTGCGGCTCTATGGGAAACCGGGTGCGCAGTGGAACCGGCAGGGCGGAGGTGACCATGAGGTACAAATTCCTGGGAAGGACCGGCTTGCGGGTGTCGGAGCTGTGCCTGGGCACGATGGGCTTCGGGCAGGATTGGGGATGGGGCGCCTCGAAGGAGGAAAGCCGGCGCATCTTCGATTCGTTCGCCGCCGCCGGCGGCAATTTCGTCGACACGGCCAATCTCTATACCAACGGCACGAGCGAGAAATTCGTGGGGGAGTTCCTCGCGGGCGAGCGGGCCCGCTTCGTCGTCGCGACGAAGTATACGCTGAACACGAGGCCCGACGACCCGAACGGGGGAGGAAACCATCGCAAGAACCTGATGCAGTCTCTCGACGAGAGCCTGAAGAGGCTGCGCACCGACTACGTCGACCTCTATTGGGTGCACGCCTGGGATTCGTTCACGCCGGCGGAGGAGACGATGCGGGCGCTGGACGACGTCGTGCGGGCCGGCAAGGTCCTGTACGTCGGGATCTCCGACGCCCCGGCGTGGTTCGTCTCCCGGGCCAACACGCTCGCCGAGTGGAGGGGGTGGAGCCCCTTCGTCGGCCTGCAGATTCCGTACAGCCTCATCGAACGTACCCCCGAGCGGGAGCTGCTCCCGATGGCCGAAGAACTCGAGCTGACCGTGACCCCGTGGGGCACGCTGGGAGGCGGAGTGCTCACCGGGAAATATCGGAAGGGGGAAAAGCGGCCCGCGGATTCCCGCTACGGGTCCCAGGTCGAGTGGGGCGATCTCTATCTCACCGACCGGAACTTCGCGATCGCCGACGAGGTGGCGCGGGTCGCCGGAGAGCTCGGCAGGACCCCGTCGCAGGTCGCCATCGCCTGGGCCCGGCAGAAGTCGCCGCGGATCCTGCCGATCGTCGGCGCGACCAGGTCTTCCCAGCTCAAGGACAATCTGGCGTGCCTGGAGTTCGAGCTTTCCGCGGAGCAGATTCGGCGTCTGGACGAGGTCAGCCGGATCGAACTGGGTTTCCCGCTGGCGTTTCTCGAGCAGGTGCGGGAGATCATCTACGGAAAAACGTTTCCGCTGATCGACCGCGGAGGGCGGGGCGCCGGGGGCCGGAAGGCGGCCTGACCTCCCAAAGCGGTACGCGGACCGCAGTGCGCCCCGGAACCGACGATCGACCGGGGCGCACGACGACCGGTCGGCTTCCGGGGGGCGGCGGCCGGGGCGCTGGTGGCCATACCGATCAGTACGGTGATGATCCCTCGATCCCTTCCCCGCAGACGTCCGAGATCCGAGTGTGGGGGCAGAAGGTGGTTACCACCGTTGAGACTCGCCTTTTTGCGCTTCTCCTTCCCCGCAGCCGTCCGACGCCCGAGTGTGGGGCCAGAAGGCGACCACCTCGTTCCGGTTCATCCCGGGCGCGGGCGCCCTGCGGCGGCACTCGCGGCTCTCCTCGGATGCCGCTTTGCACTCCGTGCATGCCTGCGCTTTGACCCAAAAGGTGCACTGCTGGCACTGAATCATCTGACGTTCCTCCTTCGTATGGTCTTGATGGATGGTTTTTCCTACCGTTGGCCCAGCCGCCCCCGTTGCGATGCGCACGCCCCTCATTCGTTCCGAATCGTTTTCCGGAATCAGTAGCGAAAAACCGCCGCGATCGAGGACCGGCCGGGGACGGTTCCGGGGTTGACGGCATAAACCGTACCACCGTTCAGGAGCGTGTGGGTCGCGGCAAAATCCAAAAGGTCCTCCGCGGCCGCCCCCTTCCGGCGAAGGCGCACGTTTCCGCTCTCCGCGTCGAAGGACCCGAGGCGCTGCCTCCCGACGGCGACGAAGAGGGCGTCGACCCGTCCGCGGTATGCCGCCGGCACGATCGTCTTGACGTCGCCGGATGCCTTCCCGGTTCCTGCGAGCTCCGCGAACCGCGCGGCCGCCTTTTCCTGCGCCTGCAGGAAGGCCGGTTCCACGATTTTCCACGCGCGCCTGTGCAGCTCCCGGGCGCTCAGTTCCTCCGGATTGCCGGCGATCCACCCGACCGCCAGGTCGGACAGGGTGCTCGCCTCCCGGTAGACCGGCAGGAGGTAGTCGACGCCGGCGAGCACGACCGGTGCCCGATCGTCCGGAAGCGCGTCGCGAACCCCGCGGTCCACCCGCCGGAAATACCGCCTCAGGTCTTCCTTGGCGTCGTCGACGCCGGCCCCTTGTCCGTGGTACGCGGCCGGGCGTCGTCCGCCGGGCCGGCCCGCGAACGTGCGGAACTGCAGCGAACGCTCGGATTCGTCGTGCCGGAGCGCCTCGCCGATGCTCCCGGGCGCCTCGGGGACGTCGACCTCCACCGCGTTGTGGCGCGTCGCCTCCAGCAGTCTCACCCCGTTTTTGCTCAACGCCAGGACGTAGAATCGCCCGTCGCCGGCGAACAGCGGCAGAAGCGGCTTGACGTGAAACCGGCCGCCGACGACGACCAGGGCGTCGAACGGGAGCGGCAGGGAATACCACCGGCTACCCTCGGGGGACGCGAACAACGCCAGCCCGTCGCCCAGCCGCCGGAAGAACGGGCTGTCGGAAACCAGCTTCCGCGGATCCCGCAACAGCTCCCGAGCCTGCGAGGACCGCA